>CAZFTH010000166.1:0-3384 GCA_964521745.1 uncultured Peptostreptococcaceae bacterium | reverse complement strand
TATATTTTATTATTTATACCAAATTTATCTCAATATCAACATAAATTTTCATTTCCTAATTATTCCAATTTCAACTTTATAATCGTAGCTCTATCTAACTAAGATAATGTATAATGTATAAAACCCCATTTGTTATGGATAAAATTGCAAATTAAATCAAAAACCTTGTTGTATTTACATTAAAATTTAAATAGAAAGGTTGGGAGCCTGATATGAAAAAGGTGTTACTGCTTTTAGCCAATGGCTTTGAAGCTTTTGAAGCTAGCGTGTTTGCTGATGTTATAGGCTGGAACAAGCTAGAAGGTGATTTAAATACTGAGCTTTTAACTACTGGACTGCATGAAGAAATAAAATCAACTGTAGGTTTTGCTGTAAAAAGAGAACTACGCATCAGTGAAATCAATGTAGATGAATTTGATGCCCTTGCAATACCAGGTGGATTTGAAGAAAAAGGCTATTATGATGATGCCTTTCATGAAGATTTTCTAAATCTTATTAAGAAATTTCATGAATCAAACAAAATCATAGCTTCAATCTGTGTAGGAGCTCTTCCTATTGCAAAAAGTGGAATTTTAAAAAATAAAAATGCCACAACCTATGGACTAGGTCAAAGCACAAGACAAAAACAGCTTTCAGATTTTGGAGTAAATGTAATACCAAACCAATCTATGGTTGTGGATGGAAACATAATAACTGGCTATAACCCCTCTGCTTCTTTTGAGGTTGCCTTTTATATTTTAGAACTGCTAACATCCAAAGATAACTGTTCTAAAATCAAAGCTCTTATGGGCTTTAAAAATAACTGAGGAGACTAATATGAAGCAAATAAAAAATATAACCATCCTTCACTTAAATCCTAACAATCAAATCAAAGCTCAATTAGAATCGAATTATAAAGCTTCCTATCCTGAGGCTATTTTTGAAATATATGATTTGTCAGAGTATGATATTAAAAACTGTATAGGTTGCTGGAATTGCTGGGTAAAGACTCCTGGAAGATGCGTTCATAAAGATAAGCTAAGTGAATGCTACTTTGCTATAATAAATACTGATATCTGTGTGTTTTCTCATGAAGTAAAAAATGGCTTCCTATCTGGAAACTCAAAAACATGTATGGATAGGTTAATTCCATTATTCCATCCCCATATAAAAATAGTAAATAATGAAATGATGCATTATGAACGCTATGCTTCTATGCCTCAAATGCATTATGCCTACAGCCTTGCTCCAAATGAAAAAGAGCTTACTCAAAGAGAAATCAATTGTCTAGAGGGCTATTTCTTTAGATGCAATGAACATTTCAGAGCTAAAGGAATGATGCACCAGCTAAATTCAGATTCTATAATAAGCTCAAAAGATACAATGACTAGAATGAGTCCGATTATCCCTGAAAAGATGAAAAATATGTCATCTCCTATATCTAGTTCAAGTAAAATTGCTATATACAATGGTTCTCCAAGAGGCACAGCTTCTAATACATTGCTTTTAGTTGAGCAGTTCAAAAAAGGATTACTAATAGAGGGTATACTTGAAGAACAAATTGAGGTTCATAACCTAAGCCAAATCTCCAAGCATGAAGAAATTGCATCTAAGTTTTATGATGTGGATTATCATATGTTTATTATGCCTTTATATGTACATAGCATGCCTGGAATAGTAAAGAATTTTATAGATGCTGTAGAATCTAGCGCTTCTGATAATAAAAATATCCCATCTCCTAAAGTTGGATTCTTTGTGCAATCTGGATTCAAGGAAGGCTATCAATCTTTTTATTGCAGAGCAGCACTTGAAACAATTTGTATTCACAACAACTGGATATATAGTGGATGTGGAATCAAAGGAGGCATGGAGGGACTTAGGCTTACTCCAGAAAAAGCAAACGCAAAACTTTATTCTGCTTTTAATGAAATTGGCTCATATTTTGCCAAAAATGGTTACCTGCCATCTGATATACTGGACGAGTTAATCAAGCCTGTGCATCTGACAAAATCTCTTAAGCTAGCATTTACTTTACTCCCAAATAAGCTAATTCAGCTATACTGGGATAGCCAAATGAAGAAAAATAAAGTAATCGAGCAGTCATATGCTCAGCCATACAAAAAATAAAACAAAGACTTTATTCAAGGAAGACTAGCTCCCCTGAATAAAGTCTTTGTTTTTATCTGTTTGCTTTAAATGGATATTTCATCAGTCCATGCTCTGTACAGTAGATGTAGAGAGTTCCTCTACTTCTCATCATAGGAAGATTAATTTCTGCATTTTGCTCAGGATATAGTCTATGAAGGAGCACTCTTTCGTTTTGAACATACGCAATAAATAAAATATAATGCTCCTTAGTCATTGGGTGGTCTATACTTATAAAATGCTGCATATCAATTTCTTGAATTGTTACTTCATGCTCATCGTGTTGTGGGACAGGTTTTAGCATCGCTAATTTTCTTCCACAGCAAGAAATTGCAGCTTCTCCAGTACTTATTAGAATATTACTACAGCTAGGGCAAACATAGAATTTTACTTTTTCAATTTTCCCTATATCAGGCTTATTAGGCTTGAGTTCTCCCTCTAAAAGCTTAAGAACATCCGCTCCAAGCACTTCTGATAATTCTGTCCAAAGAGTCACATCCGGACATCCCATTCCACATTCCCATTTAGAAACTGTTTTATTACTTATATTTAAGCTATCTGCTACTTGCTTTTGAGTCAGCCCTTTTTCATTTCTAAGCTTTAATATCAATTGTCCTACTTTCTTGCAATCCATCTCTTCACTTCCTTTTCATCATTTCCAAATTATGCTACTGTTTTCAATACTATCTAAACATTCCTCTAGCATAGCTTCAAGCTTATCGGTATAGTCCTTATGTGGATCTTCATACTTTAGAATTTTAAATACACTAAACTCAAAATTACTTTCTCCATAGTTTTTCCAAAGCTCCTTCATTCTCTTGTTAGGATGCGTTTGAGTCAATAGCTTAAATCTATTGCTATTATAATCTGCTTTAGTATCTTTAGAGGTTCCTAAAAAAATCTCACCTGTTTCTCCACACTTAAAAGCTATTATTCCCATCTCTGGATGTCTATTTTTATAATCTTCCATAAGTTGTTTTTTTCTATTCATACCCATTTGCTTCACCTCATAATTATCTTACTATGCAGAGTCTACGCAGACAATCCATGTTCCGTAGACTCAAAAAAACCTGACTTCGATAAAACACGAAATCAGGTTTTTTCTTTAATTATTTTATTTGAGAGAGCGTTACTCATTTAGGTCTAGAGTTTTTTAACAAACTCTGATTTTAGCTTCATAGCTCCAAATCCATCTATTTTACAATCTATATTGTGAATTCCATCATCTATGAGCCTTATGTTTTTCACTTTAGTACCTTG
>CAZFTH010000165.1:0-3393 GCA_964521745.1 uncultured Peptostreptococcaceae bacterium | reverse complement strand
GCATATTATATATTCCAGATTTATTTCGTTGTTAAATTGGATGACATTTGATATAAACGAAGTGGTGTCGACTTTCTTTTTAAAACTTTTCAAAAAAAGACATGTGAGCAAGATAATTTCCTGTAGATCTCAGAATAAGACACTTGAGTCAATAGGAAGTGTATTAGGTTTAACAAGGGAAAGGGTACGACAGATTGAAGCCAAAGCACAAAAGAATTTTGAGCACTGGCATAATACGCAATATAATATTGTATTAATGATCTCTGCTATTCATAATGGAGATAAGGTTCTTACTCTTGCCGAGATTTCTTCTGAGATAAATGAATATAGTGAGGAATTAATATATTTACTAAAAAAGAGTGAGAGCAAAGATTTCATATATGATATAAATTTAGATGTATGTATTATTAATCCAAAAGAAACTTTGGGAAAAGCAGAAACATTTGTGAATGCTTTACCAAATGAATTTACTGATGATAAGTATAATAAATATATTGCTGATGCTATCGATAGGAAGATTTCAAATAAATTAGTTAAAAAGATAATTAATGAACAATTTAAACACACTGGTATTACGTATCACAGAAATAGGCTTACTCTTACTTCGATATATAATAGAGTTTTAAGTAAGTATTTTCTAGAAGGCATGAAAGTATTTGAAGAAGATGATCTTAATTATTTGAAACAAAAAATATATGAAGATTTTGGTGATATTGAGCTACCCAAAACTTCAAGAGCAATATCTGCTCGAATCTCAGATTTAGGTCTTCTCCGTGATCGTGGGGTATATATTTCAAAAAAAGAAAAATATATTTCGGATGAATTAGCTAACGAAATACATGATTATATAGACAATAGCCCAAGATCAATTTTCTTAACAAATACTTTGTTTAGTGTTTTTGAAAACAAATTAACTTCAGAAGGCATCGATAATAAATATTATTTACAAGGAATCTTAAGAGAGTTATTTGGAAACGAATTTGTGTATAAAAGAGATTACATTCTTAAAGACAATAATGAGGCTTCTTTTTATTCTGAAATAGTAAACTATATTCGAAAGCAGAGATATCCAATATCACAAAAAGAAATAGTTGGAGAGTTTCCAGGAATAACAGATATCATAGTTTCATTTGCTGTTTCAGATCCTGAGATTATTAACTTGTTTGGAAAATATATTCATATATCTAGTTTAAATATTAGTAATGAATATAAGTCAGTGTTATTCGCTTCAATAAAGGACCTGTTATGTGATAAAAAAACACATCACGCAAAAGAACTTTTTGATACCATTAATTTACAACGTCCAGATATATGGAGAAACCTATTTATTGAATTTCCGTTTGGTGCATTTAGTTTATTTGAAGCTTTATTTGGAGATGAATTTGAATTCAAAAGACCATATGTTGCGAGAAAAGGAGTAACAATTGAACATGCGTATGAGCGATTAGCTGAATATGTGAATTCAAAAGAAATAGTTGAAGTGGCAGAAATAATGGATTTTGCAAGAGAGAACAATTTATTGGTTTATAGTATTTTAGATTTGCTAGATTCTTTGAATGATAGCCATTTGATTATTGATAAAGAAAATATATCTAAAATTGATTATATAGGAGTTCGTGAAGATACTGCGAATATTTTAGAAGGGCATATTTTATATGAGCTTGGTGAAAATGATATGATGCCTATTTCACTATTTTCTTCTACCCATAAATTACCTGAGCTTGATATTGAATGGACAGAATGGCTATTGTATAGCGTTATAAAAAAATGGGGAAAAGAAATTGAAGTAACTGTCACATCAAACCAATTTCGCTCTGCTTCTCCTGTTGCTGTAAGGCGAGGGAAATTAAATGAAGTCAATATTGAAAGTTTTGTAAATAATGATTCGATGACGTTAAAGAAAGTTGATGATCTGAGCAATATTGATGAATTGATTGAAGATGTTATTGAAATAGATTTGGGATGAGCATAGGAGGGAGTATGAATTTTAGAGATCTTGAAATAAAAAGAAGTTATATAAGTTATGGTAACGATAATATAGCAGATTCACTGGTAAAACCCGCTTTAGCTTTAACTAAACACTACAGAAGAAGTGTTGGTTTTTTCTCATCAAGTGTGTTCGAAACTATTTTTGATGGAGTGATAACTCTTGTGAGAAATAAAGGCGATATAAGATTAATTACAAGCCCTAAGTTAAGTGAAAATGATATTGAAGCAATAGCCTTGGGATATGAACAGAAAGAAGCAATAATTAACGGTGTAGTTGAACGCGATTTTCAAAATCAAATTGAAAAATTTGAAGATAGTAAATTGCAACTTCTTTCAGAATTAATAGCTAGAGGTATTCTTGATATTAAAATTGCTGTTACAAATGGAATGGGAGATTATCATGACAAGTTAGCTTTAATGGAAGATTTTGATGAAAATATTATTGCGTTTTATGGTTCCTCAAATGCAAGTCTAAATGGTTATCGGAATAATTATGAAAAAGTCAGAGTTGTTAAAAACTGGGTTGATGGAGAAAAAGAAAGTGTGCAAGATGAAATTAATGAATTTGATAAACTGTGGAATGGAACGAACGAGTTTGTAACGGTATATCCATTCAAAGAAAGTGCACAAAAGTGTATTTTACAAGTTATTGAAAGAAAAAGATCTAAAAATAATGGCGAAGCAATTACACTAAGAGATTATCAAAAGGAAGCAATTAATGCGTGGGTTAATAACAATTATCATGGCTTTTATGTTATGGCAACAGGAACTGGAAAAACATGGACTGCTATATATTCGGCAAAGGAACTTATAAAAAGTATTTCGTCTATGATTGTTATTTGTGCACCATATAAGCATTTAGTGAAGCAATGGGCAGAAGATGTAGAAAAAGCATTTCCTAATGCGAAAATTATTCTAGTATCATCTGAAAATCCCAAATGGGAAGAACAAATTAACGAAGAAATCATTCGAAACAAGTATGATAAAAAAAATCAGATAATTATTATTTCAACAATTGCATCTTTTAATATGGAGCGTTTCGATACAACAATAAGAAAATCTTCAGCAAAAAAACTGTTAATTGTAGATGAAGCTCACCGATTCACAAATCGACCAGAATTTTTGAATGAGCGATATAGTTTTATGTTGGGTCTTAGTGCTACTCCACATAGTGGAAAATCTACAACTAAAGGAGATGAATTGATGGCTTTCTTTGGTGGAAGAGTATTCAATCTGCCAATAGAAATTGCTTTAGAAAAAAAATTTTTAGTTTCATATAACTATTACCCGATATTAGTTAACGCAACAGAAGATGAGGAAGATAGGTTTAGATATTACTCCTCAAAGATGGCTGCTTGTTTTAAAAATGGTAAATGTGTTGATTTTGATAGTTTGGTAAAATAT
>CAZFTH010000164.1:0-3426 GCA_964521745.1 uncultured Peptostreptococcaceae bacterium | reverse complement strand
CTATATCAAAACTTGCACCTCCTATACAAGGATCCAGTATTTTTGCAGCTTCAATAGATTTATTTTTAGATTCAAATGAATCACTTAAAAGCTTTAGGCTTCTTTTTACCATAAAATTTGAGATTTTATCATCAGTAAAAACCATTCCTAGACTTTCACGCTCAGCAGTACTTAGCTTAGGTGGATAAATAATTCTAACTCACCTACCTTTCTTGTGATTCTAAAAGTTTGGCAAGGACCTCTTCCTTAGTTTCGAGCTCTAGAAGCTTTTTAAATACCTCTTCATTTATTACTGCAACGCCTAAAGCTAAAGCTTTATCTAGCTTTGAGCCTGCTTCTTCCCCTGCTATAACAGCAGTTGTATTTTTGCTAACCGATGAGGATGTCTTTCCCAGTCTTTCTTCTATTAAGACTGCTGCTTCATCTCTTTTTAGTGTTTCTAAAGTTCCTGTCAGCACAAATTTCATACCTTCAAATATAGGCGTTTGCTGACTGTCTTTTTTATCAACGCTCATAGAAACTCCAGCTAGTTTTAGTCTTTCAATTAAATTTAAGTTTTCTTCAACTTTAAAAAACTCAAAAATGCTTTGAGCCATCTTTTCTCCTATTTCATCAATTTGAAGTAGTTCTTCTATTGAAGCCAGTTTAATCTGCTCTATATCAGAATATACAGATGCGAGGGTTTTTGCTGCCTTAGTTCCAATATATCTTATCCCTAAACCTATCAGCAGTCTATCAAGCCCTGCAGTTTTGGATTCCTCTATAGAATTCATTAGATTTGAAACAGATTTTGAGCCCATTCTTGGCAAAACCAAAACTTCATCTGGATTAAGATAATAGATATCAGCCATATCATTTATTAGGCCAGCTTCATATAGCTGAATTACAATAGCCTCTCCTAGCTTATCTATGTCCATAGCTGATTTCGATACAAAATGTATTATTCTTCTTTTTATCTGAGCTGGGCAAGTAATATTAGGACATTTTAAAGCGGCCTCACCTTCAACTCTAACCGTAGGAGTATGACATTCAGGGCAGGTTTCAGGCATTTTAAACTCATACTCTACACCTGTTCTTTTACTTATATCAACTTCATATACCTCTGGGATAATATCTCCAGCCTTTTGAATGTAGACCCAGTCCTTTATCTTTATATCTTTAGCTTTTATGAAGTCCTCGTTATGAAGAGTAGCTCTGCTAACTGTAGAGCCAGCAATCCTCACAGGAGTCAAAATTGCAGTTGGCGTAATAGTTCCAGTTCTTCCAACTTGAACTATTATATCTTCTATCTGAGTTAGCTGTCTTTCCGCTGGAAACTTATAAGCGATAGCCCATCTAGGTGCTTTAGCTGTCTCGCCAAGCATCGCTCTTTGAACTAGGTCATTTACTTTTATAACTATCCCGTCTATCTCAAAATCAAGCTCATGCCTTTTGTCATGCCAAACAGAAATTTCATCCCAGACAGCTTCCATCGAGGAATAGACATTTCTCATTGGACTGACTTTTAGTCCAAGAGCTTTTAAATATTCTAAAGCTTCACTATGAGTATATATATCCTTATCTATTATTTCTTGTAAATTAAATATAAATATATCAAGTGGCCTTTTAGCTGTGATGCTAGAGTCAAGCTGCCTAAGTGAACCTGCAGCTGCATTTCTAGGGTTTGCAAATAAAGCTAGCCCATTTTCTTCTTGTTGTAAATTGAGCTCTTTAAATTTTTCCTTAGGAATATAGACTTCTCCTCTTACTACTAAAGATACTTCTTCCTTTAGCTTCATAGGTATTGATTTAATTGTCTTTAGATTCTTCGTTACATCCTCTCCGACTATTCCATCCCCTCTTGTTGCTCCTACTTTGAACTTTCCATTTTCATATGTAAGCGCAACTGATAGTCCATCTATTTTAAATTCCAATACATATTCAGGTTCTTGCACTACTTGTCTTACTCTAGAATCAAAATCCATCAAATCTTGCTTGGAAAAAGCATTTGATAAAGACATCATTTGAACACTATGATTTACTTGGTCAAATTTTGATAAAGCTTGTCCCCCTACTCTTTGAGTAGGAGAATCTTCAGTAATATATTCTGGATACCTTCCTTCTAATTCAATCAACTCTTTCATCAAAATATCAAACTCAAAATCAGAAATTTCAGGAGTATCCTCAACATAATAAAGTCTACTATGGTAATCTATTAGATTTTTTAATTCTATTACCCTATTATAGATGACTTTATCATTTTCAATTTCAGGCATAAATATCACCTCAGTTAATTTTTATTATAGATTTTTTTCTAAAGCTTCTTTTAAGATTTTAGCTGCTTCTTCTGGATATATACTATTTATATAAATCCCAGTACCTAGTTCAAAACCAGCATTTCCAGAGAGCCTAGGATTTATTTCAAAATGATAGTGATAGTATATTTCTCCAGATTTCATAGTTTTAGGAAGTGCATGCAAAAACATATTAAAAGGAAAATCTCCAAGCACTTTAAACATTGCCCTAAAACATGTGTGTATAGATTTTGCAAGCTGTTTTATATTTTCTTCCATTTCAAAATAAGGAAGATGCTTTTTAGGAAGTATCCATGTTTCATACTTATACTTAGGTGCAAAAGGACATATTACAGCAAAATGTTCATTTTCATAAATTAAACGCTCTTTTTTACTAAGTTCTAGCTCTAGTATATGGCAGTATGGGCAGCAATGTGTCTTATCAAAAAAAGTTTTTGAACCTTCTACCTCATACTTTACAAAATCAGGAACTGAGTTAAGTCCAATAAGTTGACTATGGGGATGAAATAATGAAGCACCTGCTAATTTTTGATGATTTTTAAAAAAACTTACATAATCTATATCTTTATTTTTAATTATAGCTTTATATCTCAGCAGCATTACTTCAATAAATATTGTAAAATCTTCCAAAGACATCTTAAAATAATTCATATTATGATAAGCAGACTCAACTATAACCTCATGTGTCCCAATCCCACTGTATTTTTCATATATAGAATGGATTTGCGCCTTATCTACATTTTCTTCATTAAAGTTATTAATAGCTGGAAATTTATTTGGAAAAACTCTAACTTTCCAATTATCACTATCTGGGACTTTTAATATTTCTTTTGGTGTAGCTGATTCATTACCCTTGCAAAAGGGACATTTTTGCACATAGTCAAGTTCTGACATAGGATTAACTTCTTTAGCTAAATTCCATAAGTCAGTTGGCCTTAAATCTCTTTCTACAGCAAAAATTACATGTCTTCCTGTTATAGGATCAATTCTTATCTCTGACAACTAATCACCTCAATTATTAATTAATAGCCCCTCTTAATATCAACTATATTTTTAAGTTCTTTACCCTCTATATAAGCTTTAAGGTTTTCATAAATCAAATTGAATCTTCTATTATCTCTTTGCTCTGATA
>CAZFTH010000163.1:0-3456 GCA_964521745.1 uncultured Peptostreptococcaceae bacterium | reverse complement strand
TTTTCAAAAACCTCTAATGGTTCTTCACCAGTTTTTTCTTTAATAATATCAAACGCACCATATACAATCTTTTGTGATGTACCTTTTTTTCCATCTAGCATAACTTTATTTATTAATTTTGTCACAACCTTGCTTGCATACATAGGATCTGGCAAAATTTCTCTCTTTGGAACATTACCTTTTCTTGGCACTTTACTTCCCTCCTTAATAATCTAATTTATTAGATCATCGGTACTCGACATAAGCTTTTTCTATGTCGCGGGCGCCCCTTATATATATAATAAACGCACCGAACAATACTCAACTATTATTTCTTAGCAGCTTTTGGTCTCTTTGCACCGTACTTTGATCTTGCTTGCATTCTCTTATCTACTCCTGATGTATCTAGCGTTCCTCTCACTATGTGATAACGAACTCCTGGTAAGTCTTTAACTCTTCCTCCTCTGATTAGAACAACACTATGCTCTTGCAGATTGTGTCCTTCACCTGGGATATAAGCTGAAACTTCCATTTGATTTGTCAGTCTAACTCTGGCAACTTTTCTTAACGCTGAGTTAGGTTTTTTAGGAGTAACTGTCTTTACTGACGTACAAACTCCTCTTTTTTGTGGAGCAGATATCTCTGTTCCTTTTTTTCTAAGAGAGTTAAATCCTCTTTGAAGAGCTGGAGCTGTAGACTTTTTCTCTACTTCTTGTCTTCCTTTACGAATTAACTGACTAATGGTTGGCATTCGCGCACCTCCTTTTAAATTATTTGTTTTTTTGCACAGCCAACTGCTTTGAGTATTGCTACCGTCGCTAAAGAATTCATATGTAAATTCTAAAAGCCTCTAATAGCATGGTTTTTTTAACCATTTGACCAGTGTAATGAAATTAGCAGTCCCCTTAAGGAGTCTGCTAATTTACACACTGTTATATTTTACCACCAGCTTTCGTAGTAGTCAACATATTTAATCTGTAAAACTCTCGTTTTTTTCAACTTTTCCTTCTGGTTTTATCATGTCAGGGCTAGATATTTCTATAGTCTTATATCTTTTCATACCTGTTCCCGCTGGAATAAGTTTTCCTATAATAACATTTTCTTTTAATCCTATAAGGTTGTCTTTTTTACCTTTAATAGCTGCTTCAGTAAGGACTCTAGTTGTTTCCTGGAATGATGCTGCTGATAAGAATGATTCGGTCGCAAGAGATGCTTTTGTAATTCCCAAAAGAACTCTCTTTATTGTAGCTGGTTGTAAGCCACTTTCAACAGCTTTTTCATTTATGCGTCTTAATTCTAAAATATCAACCAAGGCTCCAGGTAGAAGATTTGTATCTCCTGCTTCCTCTACTTTTACTTTAGAAAGCATTTGTCTTATTATGATTTCAATGTGTTTATCATTGATATCAACACCCTGAAGTCTATATACCCTTTGAACCTCTTTAACTATATAATCTTGAACCCCAGTTACTCCATTAACTCTAAGGATATCATGTGGATTAATAGATCCTTGAGTAAGTGGCTCTCCAGCTTTTACTCTAGCACCGTCTTTAACTTTCATTCTAGAACCATATGGAATAGTGTAGTTCTTTTCTTCTCCAGAATCTGTAGTTACTACAGCTTCTTTTTTCCTACCGGATTCTTCTATTCTAACTGTACCAGCAACTTCAGTTATAACTGCAAGTCCTTTAGGTTTTCTACCTTCAAATAGTTCCTCAACCCTCGGAAGACCTTGAGTGATGTCTCCTCCAGCTACTCCTCCTGTATGGAAAGTACGCATTGTAAGCTGAGTACCTGGCTCTCCTATTGACTGAGCAGCAATAATACCTACAGCTTCACCTACATTCACTTCTTTTCCTGTTGCTAGGTTACGTCCGTAGCATTTAGCACAAATACCTTTTTTAGCTTTACAATTAAGTGGTGTACGTATTTTTAGATATTCAATACCAGCTGCTACAATTTTTTCAGCATCTAGTTCTTGAATCATTTCACCTGCTGGAACAATTAGTTCCTTAGTTTCCGGATGAATTACATCTTCAAGAGCGTATCTTCCGGCTATACGGTCGAATAAGCCTTCAATTTCTTCATTACCATCCCTAAATGCACTCACTTCGATTCCTTCATTTGTTTCACAATCCAATTCTCTTACAATTACATCTTGTGATACATCAACTAGTCTTCTAGTCAAGTAACCAGAGTCAGCTGTACGAAGTGCAGTATCGGCAAGACCTTTACGGGCACCATGCGAAGATGTAAAATACTCAAGAACAGATAGTCCTTCACGGAAGTTCGATTTAACTGGTATTTCAACTGTTTTACCAGATGCATTGGCCATAAGACCACGCATACCTGCAAGCTGTCTAATCTGGTTTTTAGAACCCCTTGCTCCAGAAACTGCCATGATATTAATATTGTTTAGAGGCCCTAGTTTTCTCATAAGAGCATCTGTTACTTCTTCAGTGGTTTTTGCCCAAGTTTCTATTACTCTTTCATATCTTTCATCATCAGACATAAGTCCACGTCTAAAGTTTTTTTCATATTTTTCAACTTTTTGTTCAGCAGTTCTTATCAGTTCGTATTTTTCTTCTGGAATTTCCATGTCAGCAACCGAAACTGAAATAGCTGCTCTAGTTGAAAATTTAAAGCCTAGATTTTTTATATTGTCAAGCATAATAGCCGTCATAGTGTTTCCATGCTTCCTAAAGCATTTGTCTATAACTTTTCCTATCATCTTTTTATCTAATATAAAGTCAACTTCAAGAGCATAAGGTTCTTTTTCTCTATCAACATAACCTAAGTCCTGAGGAATGTTTTCGTTAAATATAAATCTTCCTACAGTACTTTCTACTAATCTTCCAGGATCATCTGAAGATTTTTTTATTTTCACTTTCACTCTAGCATGAAGATGAACTTGATGATTTTCATAAGCTAACATCATCTCAGTAAAATCTTTAAATACAGAACCTTGACCTTTTACTCCTTCTTCTTCAATAGTAAGGTAATAAGTACCAAGTACCATATCTTGAGTAGGAGTAGTAATAGGAGCTCCATCTTTAGGAGCTAATATATTATTAGGCGATAGCATTAAAAATCTTCCCTCTGCTTGCGCTTCTACTGAAAGTGGCACATGGACAGCCATCTGGTCACCATCAAAGTCTGCATTGTAAGCTGTACAAACAAGTGGATGAAGTTTTATTGCCTTACCTTCTACTAAAACAGGCTCAAATGCTTGTATTCCAAGTCTGTGTAGAGTAGGAGCTCTGTTAAGAAGTACTGGATGTCCCTTAATTACTTCTTCTAAAATGTCCCATACTTCTGGTTTGATTTTCTCAACCATACGCTTTGCACTCTTAATATTATGAGCATAGTTTTTCTTAACTAACTCATTCATTACAAAAGGCTTGAATAGCTCTAGAGCCATCTTTTTAGGAAGTCCACACTGATAAAACTTCAGTTCTGGTCCAACTACTATAACCG
>CAZFTH010000162.1:0-3495 GCA_964521745.1 uncultured Peptostreptococcaceae bacterium | reverse complement strand
TCCCTAAATGAGTATTAAAATAGAGAGGCTCAAAAAAATTAACCTCTCTTATTATTTCACTAACATAGTTAAAATTAGAATCTCTAAGAAAGCCTATATCTTCCACAAGATTAGTCTTTAATGGTAAATGTATGCTAATTTTTATATCTTTATTTTTAGGTTTATCCAAATTAAACTTTAATATTTCAATATCACTAACTTCATCAATTCCATACTCAATAAAATCTATCTCTTTATACTTATGGAACAAAGAAATTTTATCTTCTAAATCATATTTTAAGGCACTAATTCCTATCATTTTAATATCACCTGACTATAAAGTAGTAATTTTATTAAATGGGTAAAGTCTTATAAATACCTTTCCTCTTATATCGTCTAGAGGAATCAAACCTACAGATTCTTCTCTACTATCCAAACTGTTAGGTCTATTATCTCCCATAGCAAAAATATAACCTTCTGGTACTATTTTATCAACATTACCATCCGTATAATTTCCATTTATATATGGTTCTGTAAGCTCTTCCTCATTAACAAATACTTTTCCATCTTGTACAACCACATGATCTCCAGGAATTCCTATAACTCTTTTAACTAAATCTTTTTCTTTGCCATTTGTTTGTAGTAAATGTGATTTAAAAACTATAATATCTCCATGTTCTGGCAAATCATTTCTATATGCTTGTCTATATATAATTAAATAATCATTTTCTTCTAATGTAGGGAACATAGACACTCCTCTAACAAGAGTTGGTCTTATAAAACTTGTTATAAGCAAAGCCATAGCTCCTGCTATAGCTATAGTTTTAAACCACTCAAAAATTTCTTTTTTTATATTTTCACTCAAATAATTCACCTCTTAAATCAATCTATTATTTTACCCATATTTAAATAATCTACAAATTCTCCATCAATAAATAAGGCTCTTCTATTCTTACCTTCTATTTCAAAATCAAATTTTTTATATAAAGCAATTGCGTATTTATTATCAGTTCTTACTTGTAAATCGATTTTCGCTATATCTTCACCATTATATACAAATTCCATAGCTTTTTTCATTAGAGCTGTTCCTATTTTCTTATTCCAATATTGCTTTTTCACTCCCATTCCTAGATTACATATATGGTTGGTTCTTTCTCTTCTCCCACCTTCCAAATAAAGTATACCGCAAAGTTCATCATTTATAAAAGCACCTAAAAATATACAATTTTCTAAACTATTCATGTAATTAATGAATGACCTTTGATTTTCAATAGACATAGCATAATCTTCAGAAGTAAATGGATAATTATTTGATTCATCAGCCATTTCTAAAATTAATTTTAAACTTTTCGTGGCATCATCTTCTAAAAGTTCTCTAATTTGAAGTCTTAATAATAGATTTTCACTATCTGTTTGCATATTTATCTCCTTTGTTACTTCATAATTACTACATTTTATTATATAATAGAAAAATACAATTGACTATTTTAAATTTAAACATGGGGTGCAAAGAAAATGGATAAATTAAAAGATTTTATATATGAAATAAGTGACCTGTTATTTGGAGCAAGTGTACTGTTGTTAATAATTTTAATATCAACTTATCAATTGCATGGTTGGTTTAATATATCATTTCCAAATAATATTAAAAATATAATTCCTAATAATCAAATAAATATTGATGAAAATAAAAATAACTCTGAAAAAAGTACACCTGAAACAAAAAAATCTAATATCACATTGGAAAACACTACTGATGAAGATATTATAAAAGAAAATACAGAAAATAAACCTCTTGAAGTAGATGAAATAAACAAAAATAAAAATACTCCTTCAACTCAAATAGAAATTACGCTTAGGAATATTTCTATCACTCCTGGAAGTTCTTCTGATAAAGTGGCAAATGCTCTTTATGAGAATAATATAATAACATCAAAAGAAAATTTTATCTCTAGGCTAATAGAGCTTAATTCTGAGACTAAAATAAAAGCTGGATCATTTCAAATTCCAAGTAACTCATCCGTTGATGAAGTGATACAAATAATCACACAATAAAACTAAATATACTAATAAAAAACAACCTTATTAACTTATGATATAAAATTAGTTAATAAGGTTGTTTTTATTTTAATTTTTAATAATTTCTAAATATCAAATTTAACAATTAATTTCTCATCTAAAACTCTAAAAGTTAAAGATTCAGTTATAAATAATTTAATTTTTTTATCATCATGATTTTCATAACCTATTGAAAAATCCTGTCCTATGGTCAATTCTATATCTTCATGATCAAAAGGAATTAAAAAAGCTCCATCAACTGCATCACTTAGTATTACATTACCATCAATTATGGATGAAACTGTTTTTACTAAAGGATAGCCCTCATACACAGTATTTAAAAGTTTAAAAGCTTTTCTACCTACAACTAGTGAATATGGTTTTTCTCCATATGCTTCCATAAGAAGAAATCTAGCTTCTGATATAGCATCTAATATAGATGTCTCATCTTTTCCAAAGTTTAATCTATGTCCAGCAACATCATTTAAGCCTTTTACATTTCCATTTTTATAACCATTATAAATTAAATTTTCTTCAAAGTAAGCTAGTTTTTTTGTAGCTTCTTCTAAAGGTTCTAAATCTATATCTTTAGCCCCTCTTGTTATATTATCTAGTTCCCATCTATCTAATTCAAAAGAAATTCTAGCTTCTAACAAAGCCTTCACTCTATAAGTTCCTACACTTACATCTTTATCCTCATTATCATCTATAATATCAAGTCTTCCTTCTGATACTACAGGATAATCCCAGCCCATAGGACCTTCTACATGAACTACCTTTCTTGCTGATAAAATATTTTTAAGAACGGTTTCTGCTCTTTCATCTATTTCATTCCAAATTTCAGATGGCATAGGCGCCATATTCCTCTTTAACATACTCATAAAAAAACCCCCTTCTTATTTCATTTTTCCTATATTTAATCCATTTCCTGTACTTTTCGATTCATTATCAGAATGACCGTCTCCTTCAATCGAGGTAATCGGACCACTAGTAAATAGATATGTTTTTAATTCATCATCCCAAGCATCCATATTTCTTCTTAGCCATTCTAAAGTCATGCAGGCATGCTCTATTTCTTCATCTCTATTGTGTGCCATAATTGCTTTTAGTTCTTCATCGTTAGATGCCTCTACTCTTTGATTGTACCAATCAACCGCCTCTAATTCCTCTTTTAAACTGTTGATGGCTCTTGTAATATTTCTTGTTTTTTCGTTTAGTAATTCTACTGGTTCATGATAATTACTCATATTAAGCCTCCTCAATTATTTTCTACACATTTTTGTATTTACCCTATTTATTAAAAAAATAACATTTAGAAAACTTTTTTTAACTCATCTAAACATTTTCCACTGGAATAGATAGTTAAATCATCGATTATCAAAATTTCGCCGCCTGCTTCTTTAATAATTAAGCTTCCAGCCAAAACATCCCAAGGATTAGAAAAAGCATATAATAGAG
>CAZFTH010000161.1:0-3500 GCA_964521745.1 uncultured Peptostreptococcaceae bacterium | reverse complement strand
TATTTAGTTTAAAAACTATTAGTTTGTCTTATCCTGTTGCTTATGCTATAATTATATATCATATTTACATTTATGTAAGTATGCACTTTTTAGTAAGGTACTACCCAAAAGGAGAGTTAGGGAATTATGGAAACTAAAACAGATATGAAATATAACTGCCCCATCCAATATACTTTGGACTTGATAGGTGGAAAATGGAAGCTTATTATACTATGGCATCTAGCTAGCGAAGGCATCATGAGATACAGCGAGTTAAGAAGAAGCTTAAAAGGCATCACTCACAAAATGCTAAGCCAGCAATTAAAGGAGCTAGAATCAGATGGGTTCATCCACAGAGAGGAATATCCTCAGGTTCCCCCAAAGGTAGAATATTCTCTTACTGATTTTGGAAAATCAATACTTCCTGTTCTAAAAGGCATGAGCGAGTGGGGAACTTTAAATATGAACAAGTAACTCTAATTTATTTATTAGCATGAATCGACTTATAGAATTATCTGAGGTATAAAAAATTGATTGATTTTAAGTACAAAAAAAGCAGAAGGTATATTGGAACACGTCCAACTTATCTCCTGCTTTTTTGAAGAACTTTATTCATTTGCTTAAGAATTTTATTTTGCTTAAACAAAAGTTTTTCGATTAAAAAATCTCTCGTCTTCCTTCTAATGCTTTTGTTATAGTCACTTCATCTGCGTATTCTATGTCAGCTCCTACTGGAAGTCCATGTGCTATACGAGTAACTTTTATGTTAAATGGCTTTATAAGTCTAGCTATATACATAGCTGTAGCTTCGCCCTCTATGGTAGGATTCGTTGCTAGTATTACTTCTTTTAGCTCTGGGTTTGCCATTCTTCCTACTAGTTCCTTTATTTTTAGCATATCTGGAGTAATAGAGTCCATAGGTGATATGGTGCCGTGAAGCACGTGGTATTTTCCATGAAATTCTTTGGTTCTCTCCATTGCTGCTACGTCTCTTGGGTCTTCAACCACACAAATGATATCAGAGGTACGATTAGGAGAATCGCAGATACTGCAAGGATTTTTATCTGCTATGTTACAGCAGGTAGAACAGTAGGTTATGTTGTTTTTTGCTTCTACTATAGCATGAGCCAGTGCTTTTACTTGGTCTTTATCCATGTTTATAACGTGAAAAGCCAGTCTTTGTGCTGTTTTTCTACCTACCCCAGGCAGCTTTGCAAATTCCTCAATCAGTCTGCTGATGGGTCCTGAGTAATAATCCACTATATCACCTGCTTAAAACATGCCAGGCAGATTAAGTCCTGATGTTACTTTTGACATGCCACTGCTCATCATTTCTTCTGCTGAGCGAAGAGCTTCGTTTACTGCTGAAAGCACTAGGTCTTCTAGCATTTCTACATCGTCAGGATCAACTACCTCTTGCTTTATTGTTATTGATACGACTTCCTTTTTACCATTGGCTTTTACTGTTACAGCTCCGCCACCAGCAGATGCCTCTACCTCTTTTTCAGATAGCTCAGCTTGGATTTTTTCCATGTCCTTTTGCATCTTTTGTACTTGCTTCATCATATTATTCATATTTCCTGGCATTGCTCCGCCTGGAAATCCGCCTTTTCTAGCCAAATTAATTCCTCCTTTAAGCTTTTTGTTCTATTATTATACCATATTTAGTCTTCTCTTTCTCGTATTTCTAAAGGTACATCTGGAAAAGCCTGCTTGATTTGATCTATTATCTTATCTTCTTCGTCTGCTTCATCTTTTTTTATATTTCCCATTTCTCTTTTGAATATAAATCCTACTTTTAGTGATTTTTCAAATACTTTTGATAGAGCTTCAGCTATGTGGTCAGCATTTATTTTGGTTTCTATTGTCTGTTTATGAAAAGCAAAGTTATCGTCGTAGCCTATGTATATGCAGTCATTTACGTAGCGTACAGGTTCTCCCTCCATGAGTAATGCCTTTAGATGAACATTTTTTTGCTTTCTTAGTACTTCGTATACTTCTGGCATTCTAGTTTTTACTTCTTCTATCTTTTGATTTTCACTATCGTCTATGTTAGCTTGTAGTCTTATGTCATCAATATAGGGCATTTGGACTTTGGCTTTTTTTTCTTCTTGATACTGGATTACTTTTTCTTTAGGTTTTTGAACGCCTTTTTCTAGGTTGCTGATTTTAAGCTCAAGCTCATCTATTTTTCTGCTTAGCTCCTCTATTTGAGGAAGAGTCGTCACTTCATTACTACTTGAGGACACCTGTGTTAGCTTTGTAAGCCTTATAAAGCAAGCTTCTATTAGGATTTTAGGTTTTGTAGCGTACTTTATTTTTACTTCTAAATCAGACAGGGTTTCTATTAGATTTATTATAAAATCCATATCCGCTAGAGCTGCACTTTCTTCTAAAGCTTCAATTTCGTCGCCTGAGTGGCTAAGAAGCTGACTAGCTCCTGATTTACATACCATCATATCCCTAGTATATGATATGAAATCTCTTGTAAATACTTTTAGGTCTTTCCCTTGAGCCTCTATTTTTTGAAGGTTTTCAAGTAAGGTTACTGTAGTTTTTTCTTTTATTCCTTTTACAAATCCATGAAACTCTCTATAATCTAGCTCTCCTATTACATGAACTACATTTTGATATGTCAGCTCTTTGTAGGCTATAGCTTGGTCTAAAAGACTAAGAGCATCTCTCATTCCACCCTCGCTTTTTTGGGCTATGAGCTCTATAGCTTCTTCTTCGTAGGTCAGACCTAGTTCATCTAGAATTTTTATCATTCTTGCTATTATTTGATTTTTGTCTATTTTTTTGAAGTCAAACCTCTGGCATCTTGAAAGTACAGTTGCTGGAATTTTTTGAGGCTCTGTGGTTGCAAGTATGAATATTACGTGAGAAGGTGGCTCTTCAAGAGTTTTGAGTAGAGCATTAAATGCCCCTTGAGATAGCATATGAACCTCATCTATTATGTAGACCTTGTATTTTCCATATGAAGGAGTGTAAACTACATTTTCTCTTAGCTCTCTTATATTGTCTACGCTGTTGTTTGAAGCTGCATCTATTTCGATTATGTCCATATCTCCTTGCACGCAGACGCTACATTTGTGGCAAGGCTCCTGATTTACTGGGTCTATGCAATTTACTGCTTTTGCAAATACTTTTGCTGTAGAGGTTTTTCCCGTTCCTCTTCCTCCACTAAATAAATACGCATGCGAAACAGAATCCTCCTTTATTTGATTTTTGAGTATGCTGATTATTTGTTCCTGCCCTACTATATCTATAAAGCTAGTAGGTCTATATATTCTATATAAAGCTTTATGCATGTTTTTTTCCATGATTTTTGCTTTTCAGTCCCTTCAGTACACTAATTGAAAGTATTCCTAAATCTATATTAGCTTACTTAAATATTATATCAGATTTACAGCTTGATTTATTGATTTTGTATATAAAAATAGACCGTATGAGGATTCATACAGTCCAATATGTGAAAATTTAAAGCTGTGCACCTGCCTTCGTGTGAGTATCATAAACGG
>CAZFTH010000160.1:0-3506 GCA_964521745.1 uncultured Peptostreptococcaceae bacterium | reverse complement strand
CGAGTCAAGTTTAATGCCAAAAAGAGTATTGGACTTAGCTTTGTAGGATTAGGAATATTTTTGATGGATAAATTTTAGGAGGAAGAATGGATTTTTTATATATATTATCGGGTATGCTAGCTGGAACTACTGTAGTTACTTCTAGAAGCATCAATGCCAACCTAGCTAGAAAGATAGGTCTTAACTCCAGCACTTTTTTCAACTTCATAGTCGGCCTTACTGTATCATTTTTAGTTCTCATGGTGCTAGGGGATGGCATGGGTTCCTATTCAAAGGTGGATTTTTCTTCAATCCCATCTTGGGCATATATAGGGTCTGTCTTAGGTGTAGGAGTAGTTTTTTTATCAAATTACATGGCTGTTCGTATCTCAGCTTTTTATTTGACTCTGCTCATTTTTATAGGTCAGCTTTTTAGTGGAGTCATATTAGACTATTTCGTTTTGAATTCCTTATCTACAGGCAAGCTACTAGGTGGTTTTTTGGTGCTTGGCGGACTTAGCTACAATCTTCTTTTAGATAAGAGGGGGATGTAGATTGAGACTTCATAGGCTATTAGGTATCCTTACTCTGCTCGATTCTAGAAAAACCATAACTGCATCAAAGCTCGCTAAGATACTAGAAACCTCTGAGCGTACTATTTACAGAGATATTGATGTACTATGCGAATCAGGTATTCCCATAACCTCTTCAAGTGGGCCTAGTGGTGGTTTTTCACTTATGGATGATTATGATCTCTCCCTTAATACTATGAAAGGCAGTGATGCTCTTTATCTCATGCTTTCAGGCATGGGAGTTCATCCTCAAAAAAATACTCAAATGTATCAATCTGTCCAAAACGCTTTTTTGAAATTAGAAAGTACAGTGTCAGATGAGCATAAGGAAGAAATAATAAGGGCTAAGGAAAAATTTCTCGTAGATTTCAAGCCGTGGTGGGGCGAGGATGTTTGCGAGGACAACATAGATATAATAAAGCAAGCAGTGCTAGAGCTCAGAAAGCTCAATGTAAAATACGAAAAGTACAATGAAGAAAGCTCCCAAAGAGTTCTGTCTCCATATGGAGTAGTAGTAAAAAATTCTCAGTGGTAGAATGTATCCTAAAAAATGTAAGGGAGATAATTTATATGCAAGGAAAAATAGTTAGTGTTGATGAATTCAAGGCAGTTGGAATGACTTATTTTGGAGACAATAACAATGGTGAGATTCCTAAAATGTGGCAGATTTTTAATCAGAAGTTTATGGAGATTTCAAACATGAGCAAGCCTGTGCTTTTCTATGGAATCTGTGATTCTGATATGGATGCGCAGGGCAGATTTCATTATGCTGCTGCAGTAGGTGTGGATTCATTTGAAAACGTTCCAGAAACCATGGTTACTAAGACAATCCCTGCTGGAAACTACCTAGTTTACACCTATGAAGGAGATATTAAAAATCTAGGAGAATTTTATGGCAAGATTTTTGAGACCTATCTTCCTCAGTCTGGACATGAGATGGATATGAGACCTCAGCTAGAGGTATATGATGACAGATTTATGAAGACAGGCGCTTTTGATATTTATATCCCAGTCAAATAGGCATCTATCTTGTTAAAGAAATAAAGTTTCTCATATATGTCGAAAACCTTGCTACATTCACAATAAAGTTTAATATTAAGCCTCTTGATTCTGTTTAGGGAATTAAGAGGCTTAATTATTGTAAATGAATCAAAATATATGTCTTATACTCAATCTATTCATTAACTTATGGTTTTTTTAATGGATAGTTTTCTTTTTTAGTTTACTGTTATGGTTTCAACCAGTAGAATTTCACAGGCTCCATCTCCAGTATCTGTTCTTGATAGGCTAGTAGACCACGGCCCATCTTCAAAAATTACATTCACAAGATACCCTGAAATTAAGACTACACTGTTTTCTTTTACAGTCTTAAGCTTTTTTAAAACTTCAGCGTTTGCAGGAATAATATGGGTATTAGAGGAATGCTGACCTACATGAGATACTGTAACTGGAGCATCAGGATTTAGATTATAGTAGTACCATCTTCCTGATTGTCTGTACTTTACAGCTTCTATTAGCTTAGGCTGATTTAAATCTCCCCATGCTAGAATCAAATCCATAGGTGATATCATTGATGGATAGTCTGAGCTATAATTTTTTCTTCCTCTGACTCCAGCGTGTACCTCGTAGCTAGCTACTAGCTCCACTTTTATATTCCCGGCCTTAGTCTCAAGGTCTAAATATTGTTTTGAGCTTAGATTTTTTTGGATAGGATCAGGCAGATAATCAGGCCCCTTATAGTTTTTTGATAGTAGTTGACTAAAAAAAAGAGCTGATATAGCAATTATAAGTATGACAATAAGCTTTTCTCTATTATTTAATTTCATATCGAGCTCCTAACTTATATACTTTGAACTAATTTTTCTTAATTATATCATTATACTATTATTCCTTTTAGCTTGATCCAATTATGCTAATAATTTTGAATTATCAGGATTTTTCTAAGATTAATTGATATAATATATATATATAACAAAAATTTAAAAAGGAGGGTTACTATGCACCTGAATAATCTAAGTACTGAAGAATTAAAGAAGAGGCGGCTTTACTCCAATTTAGCTCTATTTCTCGTTGCTTTTTTATGGGGTACTACCTTTGCGGTCTCAAAGTATGCCTTTGCTTACTTTACACCCGTATATATGATAGCCTTTCGATTTACTATAGGGGTACTTGCAATGTGTATTTTTTTCTGGAAGAAGATTTCAAAGATAACTCTTAAGGATTTAAAGGGCGGTATTATAGTCGGAATTATATTTTTTATAGCTTTTGTAACTCAGCTAATTGCACTTCAATATACTGAGGCTGGAAAGCAAGCTTTTCTTGCCGCCACCTATGTAGTAATTGCTCCATTTTTATACTGGATAATTTATCATAAAAAGCCTGATTTTAGAACACTTGCTGGTGCTGTTATTTGTTTTTTAGGTATAGGACTGCTCACTCTAAATGCTAGCCTGAGTATCAGCTTTGGAGATGGACTTACACTTTTTAGCTCCTTATTCTATGCACTTCATATCATGTTTAATGGCTATTTTGTAGAAAAGCAAGATCCTGTAATTTTATCTACTGTTCAATTTGCAGTGGTTGCCATTATATCATGGATATTTGCATTCTTTTTTGAGCCTTTTCCTACAGCCATAGGCTTTGAAGGGATAGCCTCAGTACTTTATCTAGGAATTTTTTGTACTGGACTTGCATATTTTCTCCAAACATCAGCACAGCGCTATACTCTTGCTACACATGCAGCAATTATACTGAGCCTAGAGTCTGTATTTGGAATCCTACTTGCCGTTGTGATGCTAGGAGAAGTATTTACTCTTCGCATGCTTATGGGATGTATAGCTATATTTGGAGCAATACTTATAACTGAGCTTAGACCTAGCTCAGAATAAATTAAAAACCGACCACCAAAAGTTAGATTTTAGGACTAACTTTTGGTGGTCGGCTCAGATTTTAGAC
>CAZFTH010000159.1:0-3526 GCA_964521745.1 uncultured Peptostreptococcaceae bacterium | reverse complement strand
ATTTCTTTCCAAATTCAAGTCAGCCACTTTGTATTTTTTTATAAGTCCAAGCTTAAGTTCATTTTCAATAGCTTTGGATGAAACAATAGAGCAGCAAAGTCCAGCTTGAACTAAGCTTTTTATTGTTTGGGTATTTTCTGCCATGGATTTGATTTTCAAGTCATAGATGCTTATTTTATGCCTTTTTAATTCTTTTGATAAAAGATTTCTAGTTCCTGAGCCTTCCTCTCTTAAAACTAGTGGAAGAGTTTGCAAAGTTTCTAAGCTTACTACGTCTGATTCATTATCAAAATCTACTGGAGTAATTAAAACAAGATCATCCTTCATAATGGGAATGTATTCTAAAGATGAATCTTTAAAGAATGAGCCAGTAAAGCCAAATGGAATCTTACAATCTTTTAATGATTCTACTATTTCAAAAGAATCTAAATGATTTACCTTATATGTAATATTTGGATAAAGGGAGCTGAAATCCGTTAGAAGACTAGGAATTATGTATTGCTCTGGTATAGTACTGGCATTTATAGTAAGAGTACCTTCTATTTTTCCAACATATTCGCCTAGGTTATATTGGGCAGTATCTTTTAATGATAAAATCTTTTGTGCGTAATCATAAAATATTTCACCAGCTCTAGTCAACGAGATTTCTCTATTTGTTCTATTGAGCAGAAAAGTACCCAGCTCTTTTTCTAAATTCTGCATATGATTACTAAGTGTAGGCTGAGTCAGGTAAAGTTCACGAGCAGCCTTAGAAAAACTTTTATTTTTTGCTATAGCTATAAAAGATTCTAATTGTCTAAAGTCCATTATATTTCCTCCATTTAATTATTATGTATTATATTATATCTTAGATTTCATAATATTGTTCCACTTTTTAGTATAAGTTTATATTAATAGAAATTCAACAAGCTTAGTCGATTATATCTATTAATAAAAACTATTTATGCTATAATTTATATTGTTATTAATGATTATCAGGAAGGGTGTTGTCATGAATACCATAGATAACCAAAATAAAATATTTTTTTGTCTTGATATAGGAACTAGAAGCATCATGGGTATAGTAGCTGAGTTTATTGACGATAAGCTGAATGTTATCCATAGTGTAACTGAATTTCATAAAGATAGAGTTATGCTTGACGGACAAATTCATGATATTGAAGGTGTAACCAAAATAGCAAGATTAGTAAAAGAAAAGCTAGAATCTGAAATTGAATATGAATTAAAAGAAGTATCTATAGCTGCAGCAGGAAGATCATTAAAAACAATCAGAACAGATTCAAGTATCAAAATAGATCCTGATGTACCTATTGACAAACATATACTAAAGAGTTTAGAAATAGAGTCTATCCAAAAAGCTAGGCAATTACTTGTTCAGCAAGATGAAAATAACCATAACTACTACAATATAGGTCATACAGTTATAAATTATATGCTTGATAATTCAATGATAATTAATCCACTTGGGCATAAAAATTCAAATCTATACATTGAAATTATCGCTACTTTTCTACCTCAAATTGTAGTTGATGGGCTGTATAAGGTTATGGATAATATAGGTTTAGATGTTGGATTCATGACTCTAGAGCCTATTGCAGCCATAGAAGCAGCTGTGCCAAATAATATAAGATTATTAAATGTTGCACTTGTAGATATTGGAGCTGGAACATCAGATATTGCAATTACAAAAGACGGTACGATTGCGGCCTATGCTATGACCTCTACAGCTGGTGATGAAATTACAGAAATGTTAGCAAAGATGTATCTTTTAGATTTTGATACTGCTGAAACGGTAAAATGTAATTTATGTAATAGCAGTGAACAATCGTTTAATGACATTTTAGGCATAAATCAAAGTGTGTCATCAGCTGACATCCTAGATACTATAGAATCATCTATTGAAAGTGTCGCATCAGAGATAGCTGAAAATATAATAAAACATAATGGTAAGTCTCCAAGTGCAGTATTTTTAATTGGAGGAGCCAGCCAAGTACCTAGATTGAATAATTTCATTGCATCAAAGTTGGAGCTTCCAAAAGAAAGAGTTGCAATAAAAACTATTGAGGCCATACCAAATTTGATTGCATCAAAAGGTATGGTAAATGGACCAGAAGGAGTTACTCCTATTGGTATAATTTTGTGCACATCAAAAAATAAGAGAAATGATTTTATAGAAGTAAGAGTCAATGACTCTAAAGTAAAAATGTTTAGAAGTAAAAAGCTTAAAATTAGTGATGCTATAATTTTAGCTGGATTTGATCCAATTGACCTTATACCAAGAAAAGGTAAGTCCTTAAAAATTTATGTTAATAATACAGAGAAGCTAATTACAGGTGAGTACGGCAAGGAAGCAAATATATTTTTAAATGGAAAAATTGCAAACTTAGATTCTGACATCAACGATGGAGATAGTATAATAATAGATCCTGCTATTCAAGGTAAAAATGCAAAGATTTATTTAAATCAAATTTTGGATGAAAAAGATGTAGTATATTTAAAAAAAGAACCTAAAAATAGAATAGTAGATGTTACATTAAATGGTAAAAGCATAGATGCTTGGGATTGTGAGTTAAGTGACAATGACAAGATAGATTATAAATATTTGTACTCAGTCAAAGACTTATTTGATTACTATAATATTAGTGGGACAGATAGCATATTTGTAAACGAAAAACTATCTGAGCTTAAATCCCCTCTTGTTTCTGGATGTGAAATAGATTTTACGAATGAGCATGAGAATTTACAAGCTTATGATATTGATGAAGAAGAATTAGAAGAAACTAAAGAAAATTATTTTGAGAACTTTACAATCGATATCAAAAGCGACAATATAACAGATCAACATAATAAGGTGTATAATGATATTGGGCAAACTAGAGATTTATTATATTCATCTTTTAAGATTAAATATAATGAGGAGCTAATAGAGCTAGAACCTAAAAAATCAAAATTACTATTTATTGATATTTTTGATTATATAGATTTTGATAGAACTAAGGTAAACGGAAAGCTGCTTTTGCTTCATAATGGAAATCAAGCTGATTTTATGAAGGAGCTAAAAAATGGCGATGAAGTTGTTATAAAATGGATATAGTTTTGTTGTGAAATAATTAGTTAGGAGTAAGAGTTTATTGAAAGATTTAAAAACATATAGGGCCCAAATAGATGAAATTGACAAAAAGCTGATTGATTTGTTTGAGCAAAGATTAGATATAGTAACAAATATCGATAAGGTTAAAAAAAATAATGATATACCTATTATAAATGAGCTTAGAGAAGCAGAAGTGATAAGCCAAGCAATCTTTAACTTAAATAATAAGGCTTATAGTGATGAGATAACGGAGTATATGAAAGCTATAATCGCAATATCTAGAAAGTTACAACTTAAATCAAAGGATACAGGAAATTAAAATTATATTAATTATTTTAGGAGGTTGAAAAATGTTAAAGAGAATAGTTTTAAACCTAGAAGTTTTAGAAGGAATGCTTTATTTTTGGCAAGCAACAAAAGATAAGGAAAAGGTAG
>CAZFTH010000158.1:0-3573 GCA_964521745.1 uncultured Peptostreptococcaceae bacterium | reverse complement strand
CTTTAAAAATAGATTAGAAAAAGCCTACTGTATATGTCATTTATACTTAACTTTGAATTTCCAAAAAGAAACTCATCAATGTTAAGCTCTTTATTTTCCTTTACCTTAACATTTATATTTAACTTATTATATATATAGCTAATATTTTCTTTTTTATTTCCTACTAATTGAGAAACAAGAGATTTATTCACTTGCACAACAATACTATCCTGAATTTTATTCTCAATTAAAAAAGCTTCCAAGTAGTCCCTGTATAATCTTGAAAAAACAAGCTCTCCAAAAGCAGGATGAAAAGGTCCAGCAATCACCGACTCATTTTCATTTATTTCCTGAGTTGCCTGAAGTCCTATACGTATTACTTTTATTTTATTTTGGACAAATGAAAGATATATTTTCTTTACAATTTCAATTGATTCTTCTACGCTAATTGGTGAGTATGCACCTTGGAGCATTTGCTCTTCAAGTTTAGTATCCTTAATCACCAACACAGGATAAATTCTAACATAATCTGGTTTAATTTTAATAAATTCACGTGCAGTATAAATAACCTTCTCCTCAGAATCATTAGGAAGGCCTACCATCATCTGTAACCCTAAGGTAAAACCATATTGTTGTATTTGGGAAGAAGAGCTGTAGACACATAAAGAATCATGCCCTCTTTCGCTGGAAATGAGGACCTGTTCATCTAGAGATTGTACACCAAGTTCAATTATGCTAACATTATATATTTTTAAAAATTCAAGTTTCTCTTTAGAAATAGCATCAGGTCTTGTGGATATTCTTATATCACAGATTCTAGCATCCATACTTTTATAATAATTTGCTATTTCTAAACAT
Source organism: uncultured Peptostreptococcaceae bacterium (assembly GCA_964521745.1). Classification (GTDB taxonomy): domain Bacteria; phylum Bacillota; class Clostridia; order Peptostreptococcales; family Filifactoraceae; genus Acetoanaerobium. The sequence goes on along the minus strand of CAZFTH010000158.1, from coordinate 2,736 downwards.
TTTCTTTGAAGTTCAGTATTTATTGCTGTAAAACTTCCTCCAAAAAAAGCTATTTCAATTAGGGTATCGGGGTTTATAGTTTTTAATGAGTCTTCAATATCCGACTTTATCTCTTCAAAATTTATTGATGCACCTTTTCCCGTTATTCTTTTTTGATTACAAAAAACACAATCATTCGGACAGCCTTGATGTGGAATAAATATCGGTATAATTTTCTTTTTCATAATCAAACTTCTCTTTCTAAAGCATCTTTTGCCGCTGCTTGTTCAGCTTCTTTTTTGCTTTTTCCTATTCCAGTTCCAATAATTTTATTACCTATATAAACATTCATTTCGAAAGTTTTATCGTGGTCTGGTCCAAGTTGATCAATTAATTTATAAACAATATTTTCTTTATTATCTTTTTGAATTAATTCTTGAAGTTGCGTTTTATAATCTCTCATAATTTTACCTTCAATAGCTTGAGAAATTATTTCATCCATGTATTCAAGAACAAAATTTGTAGCTTTTTTAAATCCGCCATCTATATAAATCGCAGCTATAAGAGCTTCTGTAGCATCAGCTAAAATAGAATCTCTCGTCCTACCTCCTGTTGATTCTTCACCTTTACCTAAATATAAATATTCTCCTAATCCAATTGATTTTGCAACGTTTTTTAAAGACCTTTCACAAACAATCGCCGCCCTAATCTTAGTTAAATCTCCTTCAGGTAAATCTTTATTGAGTCTAAATAAATAATTACTAATTATTAGCCCCAAAATACTGTCTCCCAAAAATTCCAATCTTTCATTATTTCTATTTTTAATTTTTTTTGATTCATTTGAATAAGAACTATGAGTAAGTGCTTCTTTTAATAACTTCAAATCTTGAAACTCATATTTTATTGCTTTTTGGAGTTCATATGATTTATTTTTCATTTTTCAACCTCATTAATAATATACTTTTAATTTTAACTTTGAAAAAAGGCTGCAAAAGCAGCCTTTTTTCATACAAGTATGATATTTTTAACATTGATAAAAACTATTCTTCATCTTTATCATCTTCAGCGTGAATTATCACTTCATTGCATGAAGGACATACAATATCTTGAGTCTCATCATATAGTAAGTCTTCATCAACCTCTACTTCTTCGCCACATGAAGGGCACTGTAATTGAACAAATTCTAAGCCTTCGTCTTCGTACAATTCATCTTCTATATCAGATAAATCTTCATCGATTGAATCAACGTACTCAGACAATTCTTCTTGCTCCTCATACAGCTCAACTATTGCATCTGCAAACTCATCCAAAGTTTCAATAATAGCGGCTAAAACTTTGCCCTCTTTACTTTCTTTAGATAACTCCATTCCATCACAAAGACCTCTAAGATAAGAAACCTTTTCATATAAATGCTGCATGGGTAGCCTCCTTTTTTCGATTTATACGCGAGATAAATATTCTCCTGAACGCGTATCGATTTTTATTTTATCACCAATATTTACAAACAGAGGTACTTGAACAATAGCTCCAGTTTCTACAGTTGCAGCTTTTGTAACATTTGTAGCTGTATCACCTTTTACTCCTGGCTCCGTGTCTAGTATCTCTAGTTCGACAAAGTTAGGTGCTTCCACTTGGAAAGCAGTTCCTTGATAAAAACGAATCAAGGCTTTATCATTTTCTTTTAAAAATTTTATAGCTTCTTCAACCTGATTATAATTTAGTGGAATTTGCTCGTATGTTTCAGCATCCATAAAATAATACAGTTCACCATCATTATAAAGATACTCCATTTCCTTTGTTTCTATAGTTGCTTTCGGAAATTTATCATTTGGATTAAAAGCCTCTTCTCTTAATACTCCAGACTTTAGATTTCTATATTTTGTTCTAACAAAAGCTGCACCTTTACCAGGCTTAACATGTTGAAAATCAACAACTAAATACGGTTGTCCATCTATTTCAAAAGTTATTCCCTTTCTAAAATCACTTGCAGAAATCATAAATTATACCCCTCCATTAATTAAATGTCTACTTCAAACAACAACCGTAACAGTCGTATCTGAATAATATACATTATATATATTTCATATATCTACTGTCAAGAATTCAAGTTCGAGTAATTTTTTATACTATTGATTTATTGCAATATTAATTAATATTACAATATCAATTTCAGTAATATTTTATAATTTTTATTATACACTATAACTAAAATTAAATCTTTATTCTTACGATATTTATAACTTGTTGTAAAATATTGTAACTGGGTATAAGTTATATGATATAACTTATTATAAATAATTTATAAAAAATTCATATTTTTATAATTGTAGGAGGTATCATTATGGCAGAGGATAAAAAGGGTATATTACTAGAAACAGGAACCGGAGAACTTGAAATATTAGAATTCACGGTAAAAAATGCACATTATGCTATAAATGTAATAAAAATTAAAGAGATTCTTGAAATTGATTATGTTACCAAAGTTCCAAAATCTAATCCAGCTCTAATTGGTTTGACAATGGTACGTGGTGATGTTATTCCCTTGATAGATATGAATTATGTCCTTGAGAAAGAATTTTCACCAATTAATGGAAAAATTAAAACTCTTCTTTGTGAATTTAATCAATTAAAAGTGGCTTTTTGTGTTGATGAGGTTCACGGAATACACAGAATCGGTTGGGATTTAATAAAAAAACCAGATATGGTCATTGAAAATAGCGATTCTTTAATAATAGGAAACATAACTTTGGGAGAAAG
>CAZFTH010000157.1:0-3603 GCA_964521745.1 uncultured Peptostreptococcaceae bacterium | reverse complement strand
ATATGTCTTAGAAAGTCATGTCCTAAGCCTATCCCTTCGTTTGCACCCTCTATGATTCCAGGTATATCTGCAACCACAAAACTATCACCATTTTTTAATTTTGTCACTCCTAAATTGGGTGTAAGAGTTGTAAAGTGATAGTTGGCTATTTTAGGTTTAGCTTTAGATATTATTGATAGGAATGTTGATTTACCAACATTAGGAAAACCAATCAATCCTACATCAGCTATAAGTCTAAGCTCTAATATAATGTTCTTTTCTTCTCCATCCTTGCCTGCTTTTGCAAATCCTGGAGCCTGTCTTACTGACGTTTTAAAATGAGTGTTTCCTTTTCCACCATATCCGCCTTTTGCTGCAACAAACTTATCTCCCTCATTTTTCAAATCCGCCATAACAAGACCAGTTTCTTCATCTTTAATAATTGTTCCAACAGGAACTCTTAGGTATAAATCTTCTCCATGTTTTCCAAACATATTAGAGCCTTTTCCGTCTTCTCCTGGTTCAGCTACATATTTACTTTTATATCTGTAATCCATGAGAGTACGTAAATTTGAATCTGCAATAATTATTACATTTCCACCTTTACCACCGTCTCCACCTGCTGGTCCACCTGCTGGTACATAGATTTCTCTTCTAAAAGCAACAGCGCCGTTCCCACCATTTCCAGCTTTTATATATAACTTTGCTTTATCTACAAACATTTTCTCACCTTTTTTCTTCTATATACAAAATTAGGAGTGCTTAAAAGCACTCCTATAAGTATCTTATGTGTATACAACAAGGTTCCCTAACCGCGTAAGCAATTTAAAATCACTTACATTAGTTGGTTTCTTATTCTGCTACAGCAGGATATATGCTGACTTGCTTTCTCTTCTTATCTTTTCTTTCAAACTTTACAACTCCGTCAACTAGAGCGAAAAGTGTATCATCTCCACCCTTTCCAACATTGTTTCCAGGATGTACTTTAGTTCCTCTTTGTCTTACAAGTATAGAACCAGCAGATACTTCTTGTCCATCATATCTTTTAACACCAAGTCTTTTAGATATAGAATCACGACCGTTTTTAGAAGAACCTACCCCTTTTTTACTTGCAAACAACTGGAGATCCATTTTAAACATGAATTACACCTCCTCTTTTCTTATATATATATATTCCGAATAGTTTTCCTTAATATTATCTAGTCCTAATCTTAGCGTATTAGTTAAAACTTGAACTTTCCCAAGTATACTAGGCTCCAAATCTTCTGGAATTTTAAAATATAAGTATCCGCTTTCAATTTTGTATTCAATATTACCATCAAGTATATCTATTAACCCAAGCAAAATCGTTTGAGTTATTCCAGATATTGATGCGCAAACTATATCTTGTCCATATTCCGAAGAGTTAGCATGTCCACTAATTTCAACACCATTAATATCATTTTTTTTTAACTTCAATACTACTTTTACCATATTAAGCGTTTATAGATTCAATAGTAATTTTAGTATATGGTTGTCTATGACCTTGCTTACGTCTGTAGTCTTTTTTAGCTTTATATTTGAATACAATTATTTTCTTAGCTTTACCTTGAACTAAAACCTTAGCATTCACTTTATAAGCAGCAGCATCAGAGCCAGTCATCATTTGACCATCTTTAGAAACAGCAACAATTCTATCTAGAGTTACAACATCTCCTTCAGCAGCGTTTAGCTTCTCTACAAAAAGAGTATCTCCCTCTTTAACCATGTATTGTTTTCCACCAGTCTCAACGATTGCGTACATACAGCACCTCCTATTTCCAGTCTCGCCACGTAAGGTTTTTCAAAATAGAAAATTAATACCTCAAATGAGCGGCCTCTTACAAATATTTATGATATCATAAGACCCTAGAGCTGTCAACGAAAATCAACCTAAAAATTAGCCTTTAAAGTCAAATTTTTTACGTCTATAAATTCAGCCTCAATATTTATGTTAAGTTCGTTTTCTATATCTTGTAAATATTGTTTTGTTGTTTCATTTAATATATATGGTATCTTAATCTTATAATGCTTTTGATTTGTATGCTTAGTAGCGTTGCTAAGTTCAATAAACAGCTGGTTAAAATATAGTTCATCTGTTAAAACCTTTCCGAGTCCATCACATAATGGACAAGGCTTAGTATATCTTTCATAGATATTTTCTTTATCTCTTTTTCTAATAATCTGCATAATCCCTAGCTCTGTTATTGAAGTTACTGAGGATTTTTTCCCATCTTTTTTTAAAAGCTCTGTAACCTTATTAATTAGTTTAGTTTTGTTTTTGTTATCTTTCATATCCATGAAATCAATTAAAATAATTCCAGCTAAATCCCTTAGTAGTATTTGTCTTACTGCCTCATCCGCAGCAATCAAATTTATTTCAAGGGCATTTTTCTCAAATCCGAGCTTATAGTTAGCATTACCACTATTTACATCTATTATATGGCATGCTTCCGTACTCTCGACAAATAAAGATATATTATTATTAACTTCAACTTTTTTTTGAAACAAGTTTCTGATTTGTGAAGTAAGCTTTAAATAATCAAATAAAAACTCCGTATCGATAAAAGTAGGAGAAATTATCTGGATTTTAGATTTTAGCGAGTGTTCAATATGCTTTAATAACTGCTTATCATTACATATTAATTTATGAATACTTTCAGGGTTTGACTTAAAAATGAATTGCTCTATTGGATCATACTGAGTGTATATAAGTTTATTATTTAATCCTAACTTGGATTGTTTTTCAATTTCATTCCAAATAGAAAACAACTTATCAATATCATTTTTGATTTCATTTTCGCTTAAATTATATGCTAATGTTCTTATCACTATACCTACAGAAGTTCCTATATTCTGCTTGAGATAATCTTTAATATCAAGCTTCCAGCTATCATCCTCTATCTTATTTGAAAAATTAATATCCTTTCCATAGGGAAATATTACGCAGTATCTTCCCATTAAGCTTAGTTCTCTTGTTAATTTAGGCATTTTATTTTTTATTCCAGATCGTTTTACTTGAAGCAGTAACTCGTCTCCTTTTTTCAAACCCTCTAGAGAATAATTGTCCTGCAAGTATCCTTCACATATACCTAAATCAACAATAGCTGAGTTTAAATTCTTGTTTATTTTTTTTACAGTTGATCTGTATATATTCCCATCTGTAATGGCCTCTGATGAAGATACAAAATCCACTCTCATAAGCTTTTCATCTGATATGCATGCTAACTTATCAAATGTTTTTCCTTTTTCTATAATAAAATCCATTAAAATATCCTCTACATAATATTAGATTTTTTTCCAGTGTCTTCATCCATATGGTAAGTTTCAAGCTTAATTAAATCATATTCAATTCCACTTAAATCTTCTAAAGATTCAACTAGCTCGATAATTTTTTTAGGATTAATGCTTTTAACTGAACCACTGCAAATATCAACAAAGATACTAAGACCATCAGATTTTCTTTCAAAATCAATAGTTCCAATATATTCTTTTACATTATATTCTTTTATGTTTCCTTTTTTTGTCTTTTTAGTTAGAAGCATCTCATTTGTATTGTTTATTTTATTTATAGCAGATATAATTTTTGATATTTTGTTTTCATCT
>CAZFTH010000156.1:0-3620 GCA_964521745.1 uncultured Peptostreptococcaceae bacterium | reverse complement strand
AACTCTTGGAACTTCTATTGCAAAGGTATTTGATTTAACTGCAGCCTCAACTGGGCATAATGAAAAAGCCCTAGCTAGGCTTGGCAAAACCAACTACAAGACTATTCATATTCACCCAGGCTCACATGCTGGATACTATCCAGGAGCTTTTCATATATCACTTAAGCTGATATTCGAAGTACCTAGTGGTAAAATTCTAGGAGCTCAAGGCATAGGCTACGATGGAGTTGATAAGAGAATAGATGTAATTGCTACTGCTATAAAAGGTAATCTAACTGTAAGAGATATAACTAACCTAGAGCTTGCCTACGCACCTCCATATTCTTCTGCTAAGGACCCTGTAAATATGGCTGGATATGTAGCTAGTAATATTTTAGACGGTCTAGTAGATGTAGTATATTATAACGAAATTGATAAGCTAATCGCTGATGGTGGTTTATTAATAGATGTAAGAGAACCTATGGAAAGAGAGATGGGCTTTATAGAAGGCTCTGTAAATATTCCTCTTCATGAATTGAGAGAAAGATTAGATGAAATTCCAAAAGACAAAGAACTCTATGTATCTTGTCAAGTAGGTCTTAGAGGATATCTAGCTGCTAGAATCTTAAAACAGCACGGATATAATGTTAAGAACCTAGATGGTGGATATAAGACTTATTCTGATGTATATGGAGCTCCAGAAGCTGCTGGCTGTGCATATGTAGATGATGCTGGTGAGATGCATATAGCAGATCATAATATAGATGCCTTTGCTGGAAGCACAAGCCCAGATTTAACAGTGGATGCTAGAGGACTTCAGTGTCCTGGCCCTATAGCTCAAGTCTATGCAGCTGTTAGTACTATGGAAAATGGACAGATGTTAGAAGTTCTAGCAACTGACCCTGGATTTAGCAAAGATATTTCTGCATGGTGTAAAAAAACAGGTAACACATTAATTTCATCAGAATTTGACAAGACTCACTTCAGAACTCTGCTTAGAAAAGGAACTGATACACCCAGAGTAGCCCCAGCTTTGGGGGCGACTAATGCTCCAGTAGTAAAGGAAAAAAATGGCGCAACAATGGTAGTATTTAGTGGAGACCTCGATAAAGCTATGGCTTCATTTATCATAGCAACAGGAGCTGCATCTATGGGCAAAGAAGTAACTATGTTCTTCACATTCTGGGGATTAAACGTCCTTAGAAAGCCTGGAGTTAAAGTAGAAAAAGATGCTCTAGAAAACATGTTTTCTAAAATGATGCCAGAAGGCGCTAAAAAGCTTAAGCTTTCAAACATGAACATGGGCGGTATGGGTTCAAAAATGATAAACTATGTAATGAAAAAGAAAAATGTTGACGATGTAGAAACATTAATCGCTAATGCACAAAAAATGGGTGTAAAGCTAGTAGCTTGCGCTATGAGTATGGATATCATGGGAATCAAACAAGAAGAGCTAATTGACGGAGTTGAGATAGCTGGTGTTGCATCATATCTAGCTGAAACTGAAGATTCTGGGCTTAACCTATTTATCTAATTCAAATAAAGAGTAAATATAATAAGGCTTTCAAATAAAGAATAACTACAATAACACTAAAATATAATTTAAGTATCAAAATACTGACCCCTCAATGTTAGAATTCTAAATCTAACATTGAGGGGTCAGTTCATATTGGTATACTATATATTTTTTTGAAATTTTATTCTTTTACAAATTAAAATGAGATACCAGTCCCGACTCCAAGTATCTCATTTTAAGAAATTAAAGTGTAATTCTTAATTAAAATATTCAGTTGTAATATAATAGATGCTTTTTCGATGCTATTACCTCCTAAAAGTTGCTTTAACTTTTATTACTATCTGTTACTCAACTTTCTGGGGTTTAATCGTTTCGTATAGGACATAGCCTACAGACTGATTAAACAAACATTCTTTATTTCTTGCTTAAGTTATTACTTTGATTGTCATTCGCTGCACTTTCGGTGGGAATGACTGGTATAATACTCTATTAGGATTATCTATCCTAATTCTTTACACCTTAACTTCTTATTTCATATATACCTAAATATAATTATATTAAACATTTTATTCTAAAAAAAACAGAAAATTCCAATTATATAATTTCCTAATCAATTGAATCATTACTGTTAGTTGGAAATACCTGGTTTAAAAATATAAAATAATTTCTAGAGAATATAAAATACCAAGAAATTAGGATTTCTTGGTATTTTGATTAAAATTATATGAATATACTATTATTTAATCTCTAAATTATATCTATAACTTTTTACTACTGAGTTATAGGCTCTGGATATTCTACTCCAAAAGTATCTACTGTAACTGACTCCAAAACTATATCCTCTAGTGGCTTGTCAGAAAAATTAGTTTTAACTTTTTCTAGAGCTTCCACTATATCCATTCCTTCTACTACTCTTCCAAATCCAGCATATGAACCATCTAGATGAGGACTAACTGAAGTCATAAGGAAAAACTGTGAACCAGCAGAATCTGGATGCGCTGATCTCGCCATAGAAATAACTCCAGGCTCATGAGAAAGATTGTTTACATGACCATTTTTGCTGAATTCACCCTTGATACCGTATCCAGGCCCCCCTGTACCATTTCCTTTTGGATCTCCTCCTTGTATCATAAAGCCTTGAATCACTCTATGAAATATAAGTCCATCATAAAAACCTTTTTTCACTAGAGAAATAAAGTTGTTTACAGTATTTGGTGCTATATGTGGATAAAGTTCTATCTTTACCTCTCCTCTATCTTCTATCTTCATTGTTACTATTGGATTTTGACTCATATTGCCCTCCTGTTTTTCATATAAATTTATTCTATTATATCATAATAATCCTCTCCAAAAAATAATATACCTAAAACTTATAAAATTTAATAAATAACTCTTGTCAAAAGCTCAAATCAGGTTTAATATATAATTAACATATGAATATTTGCTCATATGAACAAATATAAACGAGGTGAAGCTAGTGGCGAAAGATGCTCCCAAATGTAGCTGCGATACTATCCACGAGGATACTGTCAATGATATAAAAAGCAAAATGCCAAAGGATGAAAATCTCTATGATTTAGCAGAATTTTTTAAAGTCTTTGGCGATACTACTAGAATTAAAATTATTTATGTTCTATTTCAATCAGAGCTTTGCGTCTGCGATATAGCTGCTCTATTAGGTATGACTCAGTCAGCTATCTCACATCAGCTAAGAGTCTTAAAGCAAGCTAGACTAGTAAAATATCGTAAAGATGGAAAAGTAGTGTACTATTCACTAGATGACGAACATGTACAGACAATATTTAACATGGGTTATGCCCATATCATAGAGAGGTGATAATGATGGAACTAACGCTATATATAAGTGGAATGATGTGTGCTAATTGCTCACAGAAATTCGAAGAAAAAGCATCAAAGCTTGCTGAAATTGAAGAAATACACGTAAACTACGCAAGTGCAAAGATAAACGTAAAATTTAAACAAGACTCAGATAAAAATACAGTATTTGAAAAACTAAATAATCTTTGCTCGCAGATAGAGCCAAAAGCCTACCTTACTGACAAAGAACCAATGAGCCTTGGGCTTGCATCAAGTATTCCTGTTAATAAAAAAGAAAATAATAACT
>CAZFTH010000155.1:0-3636 GCA_964521745.1 uncultured Peptostreptococcaceae bacterium | reverse complement strand
GGTGCCTTCTGAAGTTGTAAAGGTAGGAGAATCAGAGGATGTAAAGCAAAGGATTGCTCATGAGGTAAGACTATTTAAAGAAGAATTTGCTCAGATTATGAATGAAGTAAAAGAAGATGTAAAACGTTTTGAAGAAACAAATGACATATCTGAGATTAAGGATTTAGATAAAGGATTAGAGCTAGCTCATGAGTATGAAAACTCAATTTTTACTCTTTTCCAGATGATAGAAAAAATTAAGCTAGAAAACCAAGATGATTATGCTCAGATAGTAGAAACTTCACTTCTTGCATATTCTATTGGAAAGTGGCTGTATCTTAGCGAAAAAGAACTTAAAGAAATTTCAGAAACTGCGCTTTTAAGTCAAATAATGGAGTACGCTCATTTTGACTTCAATCAAGAACCAGCAGCTGTCAAAGGCTCGGATTCAGTATCAGCAGATATATTAAAGGCAGCATTTCAGATTCAAGAAAGAATGGACGGTTCAGGTTATCCAAAAGGTCTTACTAGAACTCAGATTCATCCATATGCAAAGGTGATAGCTGTTGCAGATGTCTTTCAAAACCTTACAACTGGAGGGGAACTTGCAGAAAAGCTTTCAGTTTTTGAGGCCGTAAGAATAATGGAAAGAGAATATATTACAAAACTCGATGTAAAGTCCTTATATGTATTTTTACACAGAGTTGGAAGCAAATTTATAGGTAGCTCTGTGAGATTAAGTGATGGAACAGTAGGAGAGATAGTTTTTGTACCTGAAAATGAGGTTTCTATGCCTTATATCAAGCTAGAGGATGGACATGTAGTCAACCTTCAAAGCCCTGAGTATAAGGAAAAGCATATTATAGAAATTTTTTAGTTATTAATTTGTCAACTTTTATGTGTATTGATAGACTCAAAAATACCCTTTAATGGGTATTTTTTTTACCAAAATTAGTTCCCACTAAAAGGGTATAATATGTTATATTAAAAATACTATATGCGAAAGCCTGTGAAGAATAATGATAGATATATTTGTTTTAGAATTTATGAATAGTATTTCGAATCCTTTATTTGACAATGTCATGCCTTTTATAACAAAATTAGGAGACAAGGGTCTGATTTGGATTTTATTAGCACTTATAATGCTATATTACAAACAAACAAGAACCTATGGCATCGCTATAATTATGGCTTTGTTACTCACATTGGTTTTAGGAGAAGGAATAATAAAAAACATAGTACAAAGGGATAGACCCTTTATAAAGTACAGCTTTAATTTGCTTATAAATCATCCTGTAAGCTATTCATTTCCTTCTGGACACACCGCTTCATCTTTTGCGGTTTTTGGTATATTTTTGTTTGGAATAAAAAAATATAGATTACCCTGCTTTATCCTAGCATTTTTAATTGCTTTTTCTAGGTTATACTTAGGGGTACATTATTTTACGGATGTGCTGGGAGGTCTTGTACTTGGTTTGCTTGACGCCTATATAGTCTATAGGCTATACCTTAGAAAAAATTTAGATTATAAATTGAAAACTGGATAAATATGAGAGGAGATAGTATATGGAGAATAATTGTGTTCCAAAGGATAAAAAATTTGTTCCTGTTATAGAGTCAAAACTCAGAAAAAAAATAGTAGAGGTTCCAAAAGAAATATATCAAGCAAGTGGGATTAATATTTTTGCCAAACGTATCAAGTCGCTTATGTTTTCTACCGATGTAGCACTTATAAAGAATTCAAATGCAGATGGTGTTATTGCGGTATACCCTTTTACACCTCAGCTATCAATAACTCAAGCAATCATAGAAGTTTCTCCTAGTCCAGTTTTTTGTGGTGTAGGTGGTGGCCTTACTACAGGTCAACGCTCTATAGATATTGCCCTTCATGCAGAGCTAAATGGGGCTTTTGGGGTGGTACTTAATGCACCTACGCCAAATGCGCTTATTATGGAAATGAAAAAACGCATAGATATTCCTATAGTCATAACAGTAGTGTCTGAAAAAGAAGATATAGCAGCTCGTATTAAGGCAGGGGTTTCAATATTTAACGTATCTGGAGGAGCAAAGACAGTTTCTATAGTTTCTAAGATTAGAAAAGAATTTCCTCATATGCCAATTATTGCAACAGGAGGACCGACGCCAGAGAGTATATTAGAGACTATAAATGCTGGAGCAAATGCTATAACATATACTCCACCAAGCAGTGGAGAGTTATTTTCGCAGATAATGGAAAATTATAGAGGGGGCTTATAATAGGAATGAGAATTCAGGTTGAAGATATTCAAAAGGATATGATTATCGATGAAGATGTGTATAGCAATCATGGAAACCTCATAGTGGGGAGAGGTTTTTCTGTTTCTAATGCTATGATACTAAAAAATCTTCTAAGACAGCATAGGGTTGACAAAGTAAAAGTATTGACTTTATCAGAGGAAGTAACGCCGCCATCACCTCAAGAAAAAATTGAGCAGGAAATAGTGGATTTTAAATTGGAATTTCATGACACAGTAAGCACTATAGAAAATGAAATTTCTAGTATTTTAGGTGGAGAGATTGAGGAAGAAAAATTAAACAGCCTTGTTGAGTCTAGTCTTAGTATGCAATCAGGAACTACATTGAATATTTTTCAGATGATGCAAAAGGTAAAGGACAGCGACGATGTTACCTACTCACATTGCTACAGTGTTTCATTATCAGCCTATGCTATAGGGAAATGGCTTAAGCTATCTGAAGAGGAGTTAAAGGAATTGACTCTAAGTGCAATTTTAGCTGATGCTGGTAAGGCTTCAGTTCCAAAGGAAATCCTTATGAAAAAAGGATTTTTAACTGAGCAAGAGCTAAATGAAATGAAAAAACACGTTCAGTATTCATATGATATGTTAGATGGTTATCCTATAAGTGAACAAGTTAAGAATGCTATACGCTACCATCATGAGAGAGAAGATGGTTCAGGCTACCCAGAGGGATTAAAAGGGGATAAGATACCTTACTATGCCAAGATTATAGCTATAGCAGACGTGTATACAGCACTGACTTCAAAAAGACCACAAAGAGATAAACTCACTCCTTTTGAAGCGCTTAAAATCATGGAAAGAGATTTCATGGATAAGCTAGATGTGACCATACTTACTGAATTTTTGAAGCGAATAGCAGAAAATTACATAGGAAATCCTGTAAAGCTAAATGATGATACGATAGGCGAGATAGTGTTCTTATCTGTACATAAATTGTCAAGACCAGTGATTAGAACTGTTCAGGGCGATAAACTGATAGATTTAGGAAATAAAGAAAACGCTAAATTAGAAATAGTAGAATTTTTATAGAACTTAAAAAGCCTAAATCAAACTAAGTTTCAAATGAAACCATTTAGTGAGATTTAGGCTTTTGCTATTAATTATACTACTTAGAGTAAAACTCTATGATATATGAATCAGTGACCTCTATAGGCACTTGGTCTCGTTTTGGCTGAGCAATTAGCTTTCCAGAAAAATCATTTTGATTTTTTTCTAGATAAGGTAAATGGGTTGTTGTGCTTGTAAAGCTATCTTTGAAAATAGCTATGCTTTTTGATTTTTCTTTTAGAGAAATGATATCTCCCACTTCTACTTTATAAGATGGTCTGTCTACTTTTTTTCCATTCACTAGGATATGACC
>CAZFTH010000154.1:0-3699 GCA_964521745.1 uncultured Peptostreptococcaceae bacterium | reverse complement strand
CTAGAAAAATATTTACAGTTTTGGCACAGTCAGAAGCCAAAGTTCATCTTAGTAATATAGAAGATGTACATTTTCACGAAGTGGGAGCTGTTGACTCTATAGTTGATATCATAGGAGCAGCTGTCTTACTAGATATGCTTGATATAGAAAATATTTACTGTAGCGAAATACCTCTTGGAAGCGGATTTACTTGGTCCCAGCATGGGAAAATACCTCTTCCAGCACCAGCAACTCTCAATCTACTAGAAGACATGCAAGTCAGATTAACAAATATTAAGGCTGAGACAGTTACACCTACAGGCGCAGCTATATTAAAGGGCTTAAATGCAAAATACACTTCTAATCTTAGCATGAAAATAAAAAAGACTTCTATAGGATGTGGGAGCAAGGACTTTGATATTCCAAATATTTTAAGAGCAATCTTATTTGAACCAAATGATTACTATATTAGAGAAAAATTAGTGGTATTATCTTGTAATTTAGATGATATAACAGGAGAATTAATGGGAAATGCTATGGATGAGCTTTTTGATGCAGGAGCTCTTGACGTTTGGTTTTCTCCTATAATGATGAAAAAAAGTAGGCCAGCCTATAAGCTAGAGGTGCTAAGTAGCATGCATCAAAAAGAAGCTATATCAAGGGTTATTTTTGAGCAGACCACTACTCTTGGAATAAGAGAGCAAATAATAGATAGAAAATCACTAAAAAGGAAAATAAGATATCAAAAGACAGAACTAGGTAGCATTAGAATAAAAGAAGCCTATCTAGGAGGCAAAATAATAAATAAAAAAGCAGAATTTGAAGATCTAAAAGCTTTGGCAAAAAAAAGGTCAGTAGCTGTTAGAAGCATTGATATAAAATAAGGCTAGATAGTATATCAATTATTATAATGCCTATAGAAAAAGGCTAAATCTCTTCTATAGTTTTTTTTATAAAATTTCCATACATTTGTGTTATAATCATGAGATAGGCGGTAAGAAACTTAAAATTTGAACCTAGTAATTCAAAAGGGGGTCTTAAGGTGCTAGTAATATACAGCGATAAAATCGTACAAAATGATGCAATCATAAGTGGTTATATTCATATAGCAGATGGCAAGATCCAGAAAATTTCAGATGAAACAACTTACAAAGACTATGTAGATATGACTGGAAAATATATCTTACCTGGTCTCATAAATATAAAAAGTGAACAGATATCAAGGGAAAATCAGATTAAATTAAATAGTAGATTTCCTTTTGCAAAGATTTTTAGAGAAGTCGAGATAAAATATGCTTCAGCAGGTATAACTACTTTATTTCATTCTATCCCTTTAGTAAATGGAAGGTATAGAGAAGACTTTACAACAGGGCCAAAGATGGCAAGAGATATAAAAGAACTTTCTAAGACTTCAAATCTCATAGATCATAGGGTTCATATGGCATTTCAGCTTGGATTTATCTCTAGTATGGATAAAATAAAAGAAATGCTAGAGTCTAATCTTTTGGATTATATTTCTTACTCGGGTTATTGTAGAAGTGAAGAAGAACGCTATAGAGAAATCTACTATGAAGACTACATCCAAAGAGTAATGGGCCTAAATGAAAGAACTTGTAAGAGAATGGTAGAGCGAGTGAGAGAATTAAGAAGTGAATCTAATTTGGAAGAACTGGCCTATATGCTTAAATATGCTCATTACAAGGGTGTAAAAGTAGGTACATCTGAACTAAGCGTAATTAAAAAGTTAGAATTTCTAGAACAACAAGGAATTAATATTATTGAAAACCCCTCTTTAGAAGAAGCTTTAAATCTAGATGCAGATTCTGATAAAATGATAATGATGGATATCTTATGTTTGGCTAAACAGCTCAGTAGAAGTTACCAAAATCAAGTAGTATCAGCTGTAAAAAGTGGTCATATAGATATACTTTCTTCTGATATGAGAGCTCACGATATATTAGCCTTTGTATTTCAGTTAGCTGAGGACATTGGGCTAACAAAAGCAATATCGCTAGTTACATTAAATCCAGCCACTGCACTTAAGCTAAAAGATAGGGGGCAGATTAAGGAAGGTCTAAGAGCCGACTTAATAGTAGTTGATATTTTAGATGAAGTTCCTGTTGTGGGCACTACTATTTCAAATGGAAAAATAGTATATAGAGCCAATTATTAATTTAGCCTTTAAAATATATATAAATATACCAAAGGAGCTTTCGGAAATTAAAAAATTTCGAAAGCTCCTTTTAATAATTTTAATTGTTGTATTGAAGAAGGTAAAGATTGTGATAAATACCTTTATGTCCTAAAAGTTCATCATGTTTACCCATCTCTCTTATTTTTCCCTTGTGAAGTACAATAATATTGTCTGCGTGCTGTATTGTAGATAGCCTGTGAGCAACTACTATTGTAGTTCGGTTTTGAATCACTTTTGTGATTGCATCTTGTATTAGAATTTCAGTTTGGGTATCTATGTTTGAAGTAGCTTCATCTAGTATCAAAATCTTAGGATCATAGGCTAAAGCTCTAGCGAATGCTAGTAGTTGCCTTTCACCAGATGAAAAAGTAGCTCCATTTTCCTCGACACTTGCATTATAGGCTTTTGGAAGCCTGTTTATAAAGTTATCTGCATTTACAAATTTTGCAACAGCCTCAATTTTTTCATCAGAGATTTCAGCTTTATCAAGTCTTATATTTCCTTTTATATCGCCAGTAAATAAGAAAACGTCTTGAAGAACTGCAGAAATTTGTCTTCTAAGATGTGAAAGCGGAATATCTTTTATATCCACAGAATCAATTAAGATTCTACCTTTTTGTATCTCATAAAGTCTAGAAATAAGACTTATAATAGTAGTCTTGCCAGAACCAGTAGAGCCTACGAAAGCTACAGTTTCTCCAGGATTAATAACAAAACTAACATCCCTTAAAACCCAGTCTTCATCAGAACTATATGAAAACCAAACATTTTCAAACTCTATACGACCTGTGATATCCGGATACTGTGCACTAGCCTCATCTCTTACATCAGAAACAGTTTCTTCATCCATTAACTGAAATATCCTCTCTGAAGAAGCCATGGCTGACTGCATGATATTGAATTTCTCAGATAAATCGTAAATAGGATGGAAAAATTGTTCTAGATAGTTTATAAATGCAAATAATACCCCAAAAGGCATCTGTCCTCTTAAGACTGAGCCCCCAGCAAACCAAATAAGTAGGGCAAGGCCAAAAGAATAAATAAGGTCCATGGATGGCCTGAATATAGCAAATATAAACAATTCCTTCATAGAAGCATCTAGGTGAGCTTCGTTATACTTAAAAAATTCTTCCTTCTTACGTTTTTCTTGGGCAAAGATTTGAATGATTCTCATACCTGAAATATTTTCACTTAGGGATGAGTTGATAACAGCTAGCCTAGTCCTAACAAGTCTATAAGCTTTTCTAGATTTTTTTCTAAAAACAATAGACACCCATACTATAATAGGAATAGTGATAAAAACGATAAAAGAAACTTTTAAGTCTAGTCTTATCATCATTATAATAATGCCGCCTAGTAAGAAGACATCCTTAAAAAAAGAAACAAGTACAGAAGTATAGAGCTCATTTAGATTTTCCATATCATTGGTAAGCCTAGTTACTAGTCTGCCAGTAGGATTTTTGTCAAAAAAACTAAGTGGAAGATGCATTACCTTGTCATATAATGTAGTTCTCATATTGTGAATT
>CAZFTH010000153.1:0-3705 GCA_964521745.1 uncultured Peptostreptococcaceae bacterium | reverse complement strand
CAGAAACAATTTTAAGAGACGCTCATCAATCTTTAATAGCAACTAGACTTAGTACAAAAGAAATGCTTCCCGTCTTAGAGCGACTTGATAATGCTGGTTATTACTCACTTGAAATGTGGGGCGGAGCAACTTTTGATTCTTGCTTAAGATATCTTGATGAAGATCCATGGGAAAGATTAAGAACTATTAGAAAAGCTGTAAAAAAAACGAATCTTCAAATGCTTTTAAGAGGTCAAAATTTATTAGGATATAAACATTACTCAGACGATATAGTAGATTTGTTTGTTAGAAAATCAATAGAAAATGGAATAGATATAATAAGAGTATTTGATGCTTTAAATGATGTTAGAAATATTGAAACTGTAGTTAAATCAGGGAAAAAGGATAATGGACATATACAATGCGCTATATCTTATACTACTAGTCCAGTTCATAACGAAGATTACTATGTATCAGTGGCTAAACAAATGAGAGATATAGGAGCTGACAGTATATGTATAAAAGATATGGCTGGAATTCTTCTTCCACAAGATGCATATAATTTAGTTAAAGCAATAAAAGAAAATGTTGATTTGGACTTAGAAATTCATAGTCACTATACAAGTGGGGTAGCTTCTATGATGTACTTGAAAGCTATAGAAGCAGGAGCTGATATAATAGATACAGCTATTTCACCTTTTGCGATGGGGACATCACAACCAGCAACAGAATCAATGGTGGCTACATTAATAAATTCTGAATATGATACTAATTTAAATTTAAAAACTTTAGCTGAGATTTCAGATTACTTTAAAAATATTAAAGATAAGTATATTAAAAATGGTATGTTGAATTATAAAGTGACATCTGTTGATCCTAATGCCTTGATATATCAAGTACCTGGAGGTATGCTTTCTAATTTATTATCTCAGCTTAAATTACAACAGATGGAAGATAAATATGAAGAGGTTTTAAAAGAGGTTCCTAAGGTTAGAGAGGATTTAGGATATCCTCCACTTGTTACACCTATGAGTCAAATGGTCGGGACTCAAGCGGTTATGAATGTGATTATGGGTGAAAGATATAAAATGGTTCCAAAAGAAATAAAGGATTATGTTAAAGGACAATATGGACAATCTCCAGCTGAAATAAAACCTGAAGTAATGAGGAGGATAATAGGAGAAGAGAAACCTATAACTTGTAGGCCAGCAGATTTAATACAACCACAGTTCGAAAAATTTAAAGATGAAATTAAAGAGTTTGCTAGCTCAACAGAAGATATATTGTCTTATGCAGTTTTTCCTGAAGTAGCAAAAAAGTTTTTGGAGGATAAGTGGTCAAAAAAATATAAAATAGAAACTAGCTTATACAATTCAAAAGATTGTACTCATCCAGTATAAAAATGAATTTTTTGATAATAAGAAAATCATAATTAGCTTTATAAATTGCAAAAACACCTAAATTTTAGGTGTTTTTGCAATTTATACTGCAAATGAAATTATAATTTGGTATCATGAAATAAAACTTGCAAAATTTTAATAATTTTGCTAAACTTAAGCAGTAGAATCTTTTAGAATATATAGTAAAAATCAATATTTGAGGAGATGTGACTGTTGAATAAGAAATTGGTAATAAAACCAGAATGGTGCAAGGGTTGTGGAATTTGTGTTGCATTTTGTCCTAAAAAGGTTTTAGGATTAGAAAATGGAAAAATAGTGATATTAGATGGCGATTCATGTATAAAATGTGGACAATGTGAGTTAAGATGCCCAGATTATGCTATCTACTTGAAAGAGGTGTAGTTATGAAAAAAAACATAAAATTATTGCAAGGTAATGAAGCCTGTGTACATGGAGCTATATATGCAGGAATGAATTTCTTTGCCGGATACCCAATAACACCATCTACAGAAATTGCAGAAGTATCATCAGAATTATTGCCTAAAAATAATGGCAAGTTTATACAAATGGAAGACGAAATTGCTGGTATGGCTGCGACTATTGGTGCAGCAGTTGCTGGTTCAAAATCGATGACTGCAACAAGTGGACCGGGTTTTTCCTTAAAACAAGAGAATATAGGCTATGCTAGTATAACAGAAATTCCATGTGTTATTGTTAATGTTCAAAGACACGGACCTAGTACAGGGTTACCAACTTCGCCAGGTCAAGGTGACTATATGCAAGCTAAATGGGGAACTCACGGAGATCATCCTATTATTGCACTTTCTCCCACAACGGTAAGAGAAGTATTTGAATTGACAGTAAAAGCTTTTAATTTTTCAGAAAAATATAGAACTCCTGTAATATTATTGATGGATGAAGTTATCGGGCACTTAAGAGAAAAAATTGAGATTCCTGAAGTTGGAGAATTAGAAATAGTTCCAAGAAAAACTCCTGAAGTTAAACCAGATCAATATAAAGCTTATGAGTATACAGAAGATTTAGTTCCAGCTATGGCAAATTTTGGAACTGGATATAGATATAATATTACTGGTTTGGTACATGATGAAACTGGTTTCCCAACAAATAGTACAAAAGAAGCTACAAGATTAATAGATAGATTAATGGCAAAGATAGATAATAATTTAGATGATATATTAATATATGAAGAAGGCTATGCACTTGAATCAGAAACTTTATTTATTGCATTTGGAGGTATAGTAAGATCTGTAAAAGAAGCTGTTTTAAAACTTAGAGAACAAGGACATAATGTAGGTTATTTTGCTCCTAAGACTGTTTGGCCATTCCCTCATAATAAATTAGAAGAATTATCGAAAAATAAAAAAAATATATTTGTAGCTGAAATGAATTTAGGCCAAATGATAGAGCCAGTTAAACTATCAGTTGATGATAGGAATATTGTTAAAGGTATTAATAAAGCTAATGGAGAAATTATATCTCCAGAAGAGATTATAGAATCATTTATGGAGGTTGTAAAATAATGTCCAGTCAAATAATCAGTCAAACTATGAGAACAGATAGACTTCCGCATATTTGGTGTCCTGGTTGCGGGCATGGTATATTAATGAGAGCTATAGCTGTTGCAATTGAAGATTTAAAACTAGATAAAGATAAGGTCTGTATTGTGTCTGGTATAGGTTGTTCGTCTAGAGCTAGCGGATACATGGATTTTAATACTTTACATACAACTCACGGAAGAGCATTAGCTTTTGCTACAGGTGTGAAATTTGCAAGCCCAGAGCTTCATGTTATTGTAGTAACAGGAGATGGGGATGCATCAGCTATAGGTGGAAATCACTTAATTCATGCATGTAGAAGGAACATAGATATAACTACTATTGTGTTTAATAATAATATATATGGAATGACTGGAGGACAGTTTTCTCCTACTACCCCTAAAGGCGATAAAGGAACTACAGCTCCATTTGGTAATATTGATAAAGCGTTTGATATTTGCTCTTTAGCTAAAGGCGCTGGAGCTACTTATGTTGCAAGGTCAACAGCTTATCATGCTAATAAAATGATTGAATATATTAAAACAGGAATTAATCATAAAGGCTTTTCGCTTATTGAAGGAATCAGTTCTTGCCCAACCTATTACGGAAGAAAAAATAAAAAAGGTGGAGCTGTTGATTTACTAAATCATTTAAAAGATACTTTTGTTGATATTAAAGTAAAGGATAAATTACCTCCAGAAAAATTAGAAAATAAATTATTTATGGGAGAATTTCATCATTCTGTTGAGCCAGAATATACTGCAGAATAT
>CAZFTH010000152.1:0-3723 GCA_964521745.1 uncultured Peptostreptococcaceae bacterium | reverse complement strand
GGCTGTAGTTAATAATTCTCTTAGTGTAATGGATGGGACAGTTGAGCTTGTAACTTCTGTAGGCGATTATACTAGTTTTACTATTTCATCTGCATCAGGAGTATTTCACTCATTCGGTAATAATAATGATTTAATTCAAATAAAAATAGGAAACTCATCTGCTAATCTTTCAGATTTAAAAATTAAAGATAAGGTCAAAGTTCTTTATGAAGAAGGTAATAAAGCAAGAAATATAATAATAGCAGACAAAGAACAGAAGGTTACGGGAATATTTAGTGGAACTGGAATGGGCACTACTATTCAGCTGCTATCTGATGGACATGTCCAAAGTTATGTATATGATATGACTACAAAAGTAACTCTAGATGGACAAAATGTTGATTTATCTGAGATTAAAACCAATGACCAAATAGAGATATTTGTTCTATCTGGAAAAGCTACTGAAATTAAAGCTTATTCATCTAACAAAACTATATCTGGTATTTTAGCAGATATTAGAAATAGTAGTTTAGTTATAGAAGAAAATAATAGAGAAAATAAATACGAAGTTTCTGAAGATGTTTTAATTACTAAAAATGGTAGAAGAATATATAACTTAACAGAGCTAGGATTAAATGATGAAATTTCAGCAGTAATGCAAAATGGTAAAATTACATCTATAGAGGCTCAAAGTGTAAAATCTAGAATAAGAAATGGTGTAATAAAACAAATCTTAATAGGAGTATCAAAAACCCAGATAATAGTAACTGATTCTGACAATAAAGAGTATGTATTAGATGTAAATATAGATACTCAAGTAAGAATTGATGGGAGACGCTCATCAGTAAATGATCTTAAATTAGGTTATGAAGTGGATGTATATCTAGATGGAAATACTATAGAAGAAATTTCTGCTGATGGAAGCTATAGGCAATCTATGTATGTAGGAAAAGTTGTATTTCACGATGATAGAGATAGAATTATTGAAATTAAAGATTCTGTAGGAAATGCCATAAAAGTTTATTACGACAACAGTACTATGATAGAAGATATTAAAACTGGAAATACTTTAAGGTCAAGACAGATTTACAAGGGTGATGAGGTTACTATAGTTGGGATTGAGCGCTTAGGCGGTATTGATGCAAGTAGAATTATGGTGAGTATGGAATACTACTAAGATATAGGAGGGAGAAGATGAAGATATTTTTAGATACAGCAAATGTAGAAGAAATAAAAGAAGCTGCTAGTTGGGGAATTGTAGATGGGGTTACGACAAATCCTTCGCTTGTAGCCAGAGAAAAAAGAGATTTCAATGAAGTGGTTCAGGAAATATGCGCTATAGTAGACGGGCCTATATCGGCAGAGGTTATATCACTAGAAGCAGAAAAGATGATTATAGAGGCTAGAGATGTAGCTAAAATTCATCCAAATGTAGTTGTAAAAATTCCTATGACTGTAGATGGCCTAAAAGCAGTATCGGTTGTTTCAAAGGAAGGCATTAAGACCAATGTTACTTTAGTATTTTCAGCTAATCAAGCTCTACTAGCTGCTAAAGCAGGAGCCACTTATGTTAGTCCTTTTCTAGGAAGACTAGATGATATAGGAACTGAAGGTATGAATTTGGTTAGAGATATAGTAGATATATTTGATATTCATGGCTATGATACTGAGGTGATTGCTGCAAGTATCAGAAACCCAATGCACGTTACTGACGCAGCTTTAGCTGGAGCCCATATTTCAACTATTCCATTTGGAGTTTTAAAGCAAATGACAAAGCATCCTCTTACTGACATCGGAATCGAGAAATTCATGCAAGACTGGGAAGGTGCATTTGGTAAGTAAGAAATTAGAAATGCCCCTTGTATATTAAATTATATAATTTTAAAATTATTCATAAAAAATCCTAGATTACAATCATCTATAAGTAACTGCTTGTAGACGTAATAATCTAGGATTTATTTTTTAGAAAAGCAATTTATAAAGTATAGTATTTTATAGATTTGAATTTTTACTATTGCTGATCTTTTTTTCTTATTTCAATAAGTTCATTTTTAAGTTCCCATAAATTCTGAGATAAATCTACCTTATATCTTTCTGGAGAAGTTATTCTTAAGTATTGTGGCCAGAAAGAATCTTTTTCTTTTTTTACATATTCTTTTATTTCTTTAACTTTATATCTATTTGCTTGGAGTTTTCCATCTATATAAAGGGGCTCTAGTAAGTCTCTTATATAGTAATTATAGAAAATTTTTGTTTTCCAAGTATAAATTGGGTGAAATACTTTTAAGGGCTTTGTCTCATCTATTACTTCATCAGCCAATAGCATTAAGTCGGCTTCAGCTTTATTAGTTGTCTTGTTGTAAATTCTGACCACTTTTTTATAGCCTGGATTGTTTATTTTTTGTGGATCTTCTGAAATTTTGATTTTTGGAACTAGTTTACCGTTTTCCACAGCTGCACTAAGTTTGTATACCCCACCAAGTGATGGCCAGTCACTAGAAGTTATTAGTTTTGTCCCTACACCCCAAATATCGATTTTAGCCCCTTGAGATTTTAATGTAGTTATGGCATATTCGTCCAGGTCATTTGATGCAGTTATTTTTACATTAGGGTAACCAGCATCATCTAAGATTTTCCTGATTTCCTTAGAAAGATACTCTAAATCACCTGAATCTATTCTAACACCAACTGGTTCGTGACCATTTGCTCTTAATTCATCGAAGACTTTTATAGCATTAGGAAGCCCGCTTTCTAAAGTATTGTAAGTATCTATAAGTAGCATTGTTTTGTCGGGATATGTATTTGCATAGGCTCTAAATGCTTCTAGTTCAGTTGGGAATTTTTGTACCCAGCTATGAGCATGAGTTCCAAGTATTGGAAGTTCAAATTCTTGACCGGTAAGAACGTTTGATGTACCTACACATCCGCCTATAACTGCAGCTCTAGCACCATAAAGACCAGCATCTGGACCTTGAGCCCTTCTTAATCCAAATTCCATAACAGGGTCACCTTTTGCACTAAAACATACTCTAGAAGCTTTTGTTGCGATAAGAGATTGAAAGTTTATCATGTTTAGTATTGCAGTTTCTATTAGTTGAGCTTGGATTGCTGGAGCTTTTACTCTAAATATAGGCTCATTAGGAAACATAATAGTACCTTCTCTAACTGCGTATATTTCTCCAGTGAATTTAAAGTTTTTTAAATAGTTTAAAAAATCTTCATCAAATAATTTTAAACTTCTAAGATAATTAATATCTTCATCGGAAAAATGTAAATTTTCCATGTAATCGATTACCTGTTCTATGCCAGCTATTATAGTATAGCCTCCAGAGCTAGGATTTTTTCTGAAAAACATATCAAATACCAGTATATCTTCATGAATATTGGATTTTAGATATCCATTCATCATAGTCAGCTGGTATAAGTCTGTCAGCATTGTCAAATTTCTCATATGATCAACACGTCCTTTGATTTATTGTGGATGTAACAAGTTTCTATCGAAGATACTATCTTTATATATTTCATAGTACCTAAGTTTAATAGGGTATAATCTAATTTTATCAGTATTTAGAATAAAGACAATAATAAAATCAATTGTTTATTCTTTAACGATAAAGTGGCTTAAAATAAGGGTTCCAAGGCTTAGTTTACAAGGCTTAGATTGACATAAATTTTTGCTTATTGTATGATAATTTTTATATACTTTAGATGATGGGAGTGATTGTTTTGTCAAATAAAACCTTT
>CAZFTH010000151.1:0-3816 GCA_964521745.1 uncultured Peptostreptococcaceae bacterium | reverse complement strand
CCTGGATATAACCTGCAAAGAAATCTGCTGTAGATTGGCTTTGATCCATATATGCACCAGTAAATGATGATACCGCAAATCCTAGTGTCCATCCGATAAGATGGTTGTAATATGAATTAACAAGTAATGTAACTGCAAATGCTAGTCCCCCAGCAATTGCCCCAAGTATAAGTGCTGTTTTTGGCTTTGCGCCCTCTCTTGCTTGTAGATAAATCATAGGCCCTAATGTTCCGTGACCATATTTCCCTCCATATCTACCTAGGTTCCACTCACTAAGCATTAGTGGCAACCCTAAGATGATAAGAGCTGCAAAGTATGGTAGCATAAAAGCTCCACCACCATTGCTTGCTGCTTGGTAAGGGAATCTCCAGAAGTTTCCTAGACCAACCGCATTACCAGCCATGGCAAGTATAAGTCCAATTTTCGATCCCCAACTGCCTCTTGTGTTTTCTGCCATTATTCATTCCTCCTTTTTATTGAATATTCTGTATACTCTGACATATATCATAGTATATCCACTATTATAATACCTTTACCCAATCTAATCAATTAATTTTTTGATAATTCTAAAGGTTCTTAATAATAAATATTAATGATACATATAGCTTTTATTATATATTCACAATTTAGAAGCAAATGAAAAAAATGAAATTATTTGTTTATATTTTATCAAATTCTTTAGAAACTCTTATCATCATATCCGAAATAGATAATCCATATGGACATCTAGATTCACATTCTTTACAATGTATACAGTCAGAGGCATTTTTTTCTGAATTCTTATATCTATCAACTGCCCAGGTCTCTAAATCATATCTCTTTAGATAACCCTCTAGAAGAAACTGCATAGGTATATTTATTCCTACAGTACACGGCATACAATAGCCACATCTTCTACAAAACTTATCTCCCATATTTTCCTTTAAGTATTTAATATCTGCTAGCTCTTTCTCTGTTAGAGGAGAATCATCTTCAACAGCGCTTTGGTTTACTTTTATTTCCTTTTCGTCTGCCATACCAGGAATCAGTACATCTAAAAAATCTAACTTGGTTAGATATCTAAGTGCTAATCTTGCATCTTCTAGTGCTCCTCCAGCTAGTGGCTTCATAACAATAGTTCCCATACCCTTTGCTTTAGCTTTTTTAAATACTTTTTCCCCTTGATTCTCAACTATATTAAACGGAAATTGAACTGTAGCAAATTCATCTGTATCTATAGCCCTATCAAGCACACTCACACTGTGACTTGTTATTCCTATCTCTTTAATCAATCCTTGCTCTTTCGCCTCTTTCAAGGCTCTTAATGCTCCATTTTCAGAAAATACAAGCTCATAATCAGTTTCTCCTAAATTATGAATTTGATATAAATCTATATAGTTTCTTTTTAATCTATCTAGTGAACCCAATATATCCTTTTTCATCGCTTCATATGTTCTTGCCATGCTCTTGGTTGCAAGGTAAAAGCTATGAGGATTTTCTTTCAATACCTCCCCTATGTATTCTTCACTTACCGTGTATCCTACTGCTGTATCAATGAAATTGATTCCAGATTTTTTAGCTTGATTTATTATTTGTTTGCACTCTGAAATATCTACTCTTTGTATTGGAATTCCACCAAATCCCAGTTTATTTATCGTCATATGTGTTTTGCCCAGTCTAAACATTCTAATAACCCCCTTTTGTTTGTCTTAATTATATTATACAAAAAAACTGCCCATTGGACAGTTTTTTATAATACATATATTTTTCATCATAATAAAAACTATTTTTTTATAGCATTCTTACTTCGCCTTTATATACTAATCCACTTTGAGCATCTATAGTTATAGTTTCATTATCTTCTATTAGCTTTAAAGCATTTGTGGCAGATACTATTATAGGTATTCCTAGGCTCACTCCCACTACAGCAGCATGGCTAGTAAGACCGCCTTCTTCTGTAATAATTGCAGATGCCTTGTTTATTATATTCATCATATCTTTATCTGTACTAGATGCTACTATAATATCACCTTGTTCTATTTCCATATTAGAATCTGTAATAAGTCTCGCTCTACCAGAAATATTTGTAGTTCCAACTCCTACGCCTCTTATAAGTACCTCAGATGCAATATGAACATTAATAAGATTGGTAGTACCTGCTATCCCTACTGGGACACCAGCAGTGATTACTACAAGGTCTCCAGATGATATATAATCAATATCTAAAGCACTTTGAACTGATTTTTCAAACACATCGTCTGTAGACATTCCTTTTTCAGTGAGTAGAGGATACACTCCCCAAACAAGACCCATTTGTCTCATAACCATTTCAGAGTTTGTTGCCGCAATTATCGGAGCAGATGGTCTATAACTAGATACCATTCTAGCAGTATAGCCAGATGCTGTAGCTGTTATAATTGCACTAGCTTTTAAATCTATAGCTGTAGTACACGTAGCGTGGCTTATGGCATTTGTTATATTTAGTTGACGAAGTTTAACTTTTGTTTTTAAAATTTCTTCATAGTCTAAAGTTTCTTCAGCTCTAATCGCTATAGATGCCATAGTCTTAACAGATTCTAAAGGATATTTTCCAGCTGCTGTTTCTCCTGATAACATAATAGCATCTGTACCATCAAATATAGCATTGGCAACATCTGTAACCTCTGCTCTTGTAGGTCTTGGATTTCTTATCATAGAATCTAACATTTGAGTTGCAGTTATTACTGGTTTACCCAGTACATTACAT
The DNA here is from genome assembly GCA_964521745.1 of uncultured Peptostreptococcaceae bacterium. GTDB lineage: Bacteria > Bacillota > Clostridia > Peptostreptococcales > Filifactoraceae > Acetoanaerobium. Next base: position 1,091 of record CAZFTH010000151.1, on the reverse strand, counting down.
TTTTTTATTAATTCTTTTTGAACTATAGGAATGTCTTCAGTTGGGATTTCAACTCCCAAATCACCTCTTGCAACCATCAAGCCGTCAGAAACCTCTAATATTTCGTCTATGTTGTCTACGCCTTCTTGGTTTTCTATCTTTGAAATAATCTGTATGTTAGTAGCGTTATGTTCTTCTAGTATTTCTCTTATCGCTAGCACGTCAGATGCTTTACGCACAAATGAAGCAGCAATAAAATCAATCCCTTGTTCAATACCAAATTCTATGTCTTTTTTATCTTTTGGAGTTATTGCAGGAAGATTTATTTTTACATTAGGTACGTTTACTCCTTTATTATCTTTTATAGTACCTGCATTTTGAACAGTACATAATATTTCTTTATTTATTACTTCATCAACTAATAGTTCTACTAAACCATCATCTATTAAAATCTTATTTCCAGGCTTTACATCGCTAATTAAATCTTTATATGAAACTGTACATTTCTTTTCATCGCCTAGTATATCTTCCATAGTTATTATGAAGCTTTGCCCTTCTTTTAAGTTCACCTCTGGCGCTGAAAACTTACCAGTCCTAATTTCTGGTCCCTTAGTATCAAGTAGTATAGCTATAGGAAGCTTCATATCACTTCTAGCTTTCTTGATATTTTGTATTCGATTCCCATGTTCTTCATAATTTCCATGTGAAAAATTAAGTCTACATACATTTAAACCATTGTTTATCAGTTCCTTTAATATTTCAACACTTTCGCTAGCAGGGCCTATAGTGCATACTATTTTTGTTTTTTTATTGAACATACTATCACTCCTTTTATTTTTTCTATATAGAAAGTATCTGAGCTAGATTGTACATATCTAAATTAAATTGTCTTTTCATGCTAAGTGCTTCATGTATATCCAAATCTATGATGTCATTGTCTTTAATTCCTACGACTCTAGAGGATTTTCCATCTATTAGAAGCTGAACTGCCGCTCCTCCTAGTCTGCTTCCAAGTAGTCTGTCTGTAGCTGATGGTGTTCCACCTCTTTGTATATGTCCAAGTATAGTAGATCTCGCCTCTAGTCCAGTTCTTTCTTGTATCACGTGGCCTA
>CAZFTH010000150.1:0-3828 GCA_964521745.1 uncultured Peptostreptococcaceae bacterium | reverse complement strand
CAATGCCTTTTGCTCAGCATCATTATCCTTTTGAGAACAAGAAAAATTTTGATGAGTTATTCCCAGCTGATTTTATTTGTGAAGGAATAGATCAAACTAGAGGATGGTTCTACTCTCTTATTGCTATATCTACATTTGTAATGGGAAAATCACCATACAAAAATGTACTAGTAAATGACCTTATACTAGATAAAGATGGCAAAAAAATGAGTAAATCAAGAGGAAACACTGTAGATCCGTTTGAAATGTTTGATAAGTATGGAGCGGACGTTTTAAGATGGTACCTACTTTATGTGTCTCCTGCATGGACTCCTACTAAGTTTGATGTGGATGCACTTAAAGAAGTTCAAAGCAAGTTCTTTGGGACAATTAAAAATGTATATAACTTCTTCTCATTATATGCTAATACTGACAATGTAGATCCTAAAGAATTTTTTATTCCATACAATGAAAGGCCAGAATTAGATAGATGGATACTTTCAAAATACAATAACCTAAAAAAGCATGTGGAAGTTGAGCTTGAAAGATATGACATGACAAAAACTGTAAGAGCAATTCAAGAGTTTGTAAATGAAGATTTATCTAATTGGTATATTAGAAGAAGCAGAAGACGTTTCTGGGATACTGAGCTTACTTTAGATAAAAAATCTGTTTACAATACAACCTTTGAGGTTTTAGTTGGAATAGCGCAAATGGTTGCACCGTTTTCACCATTTTTATCTGAAGAGCTTTATAGAAAGCTAACTGGAGAATTATCTGTTCATATAAGTCACTACCCAAGAGTAAGTGAAGAACTTATAGATGAAAAATTAGAGTATAAGATGGACCTTGTTAAAAACCTTGTTACACTAGGAAGAGCATCTAGAGAAGCCGCTAAAATCAAAGTTCGTCAGCCTATAGGAAAAGCATATATAGATGCATCTTATGAAGCTATAATGAAAGATTTGCTTCCGCTTATAGAAGAAGAGCTAAATGTTAAAGAGGTTATTTTCTCTAAAGATATCAATCAATATATGAATTTCAGTTTAAAACCTAACTTTGCAACACTTGGAAAGGCTCTAGGACCTAAGCTTAAGGAATTTTCAAGTAAGCTTTCAGCACTAGATGCTCCAGAAGCAGTAAATAAGCTTCAAAATGGAGAAGCAATTGCTTTTGATTTAGCGGGGGAAAGTTTTACATTTACTAAAGAAGATGTGCTAATAAATGTATCTCCTAAAGAAGGGTTTGATGTTGCTACAGAAAACAACTTATTTATAGTTCTTGATACTAATCTAACTCCAGAGCTTATAAATGAAGGCTTTGCTAGAGAATTTATATCAAAAATCCAGCAAATGAGAAAAGCTCAAGATTTAGAAATGATGGATAAGATAAAAGTTTACTTTACTTCCACAGAAGAAGTTGCAAAGGCTATAGAGATTCACACTGATTACATTAAGGATGAAACTTTAGCTGTAGAAATAGTAAAAGGTGAAACAAGCAATATGCAAGAAGATGTAATTAATGGACATAAAGCTAAAATTGCTGTTGAAAAACAATAATTATAAAGAAATATAGATTTGTTATAGATATAGGGTTACTTTATTGTCCATATAGTATTAAAAAGGATTCAAACATCAAAGTTTGAATCCTTTTTTTAATAAAAAAGTTTAAGTTTTCTATGGTAATTATGATATTACTATAATGAAATGTTCATATTAATTTATATTAGAAAATAGTATATTTATTAAGCTATACCTATAAATTTGATTTAAGATAATATAGCTCTTTTGATATAAAAAAGATTGCTACAGATGAAGCTATAAAATCAGATATAACATTGCTTATAAATACTCCCTGGATACCCCAAAAACGTGGGAGTATAAATAAAAGTGGAATAAGTATCATTCCGTATCTAAGCAAAGATAAAATGCTAGCTTTTTTAGGTTTGCTTACAGCTTGAAAATATTGAGAACTTACTGTATGAAGTCCTATAAGTGGAAGCATAAATAAATATAGCTTCATAGAATAATTTGTAAGCTTTAGAAGTTCTTTATCAGATGTAAAAATACCTGACAATAGAGAAGGATAAAATTGAATTATGGCAAATATACTAATTGATATACTAAATGATGAACCTAGAGTTAAAATAAGAGTTTCCCTCACCCTGTCATATCTTTTTGCTCCAAAATTATATCCGTTTATGGGTTGAGCACCCTGTATTATTCCTACTACAACCATATGATAGAAACTGTATATTGCTTGAACTATTGTCATTGCTGCCAAGTATAAATCATTTCCATACTCAACTACTGACCTATTAAAAATAATATTTACAAATGTAGCGAATATCTGCATATAAAAAGAAGGGGCGCCATTTTCTATGATTTCCTTAAAAAAAGATTTTTCTATGGGCATTGCAAATTTTAAGTTGATTGGAAAATTCTTTGATTTTGCAAATAGCCAAAATACAAGGACAGTAACATAAGTTTGTGATATTACTGTAGCTAGGGCGGCTCCCTTTATACCCATATTAAAAGTAAAGATAAAAAGCGGATCTAAAATTATATTAAGTAAAGCACTTGAAACTACTATTTTCATTGATACAGAAGCTTTGCCGATTGCTCTTAGAGAGTTATTCAGACAAAAGCCAGGAAGTCCAAAAATTGAACCTATAACCATTATAAAAATATAGTCTTTTGCATAGGGATAAACATCACTTGAAACCTTTAAAATTTCTAGTATAGGATTCATAAAAACAATTATAATCACAGAAAAAATAGCCATGGCAATCATGATATATTTATATGCTTGGTGTAGTATTACTTCCGCTTCGTGAGGTTTTTTCTCTCCGAGCTTAATAGAAATAAGGGTAGAAGAACCTATACCTATTAATAATACAAAAGCCATTTGAAGTATCTGAATTGGCATAGTTATACCAACACCTGAAAGTGCGAGTGGGCTTATTTTTTCTACAAATATTCTATCGACTATATTATAAACAGCTGAAATAAGCATGCTGGTTATAGCAGGAAGAGATAGCTGGAAAAGTAAGGCAGGTATTTTTTTTGATTCTAAGTCTTGGTTCATGGTATCCTCCAGTATGGATTCTTATTTAATACAAAGTCACTTTACATTATATCAAAATCTATCTATACTATATACAATAATATAAATCGATTTTTATCGATATGAAGGAGGCTATTATGAAGTATAAATTAGCATTTGTCTGTGTTCACAATTCGTGTAGAAGCCAAATGGCAGAAGGCTGGGCAAAGGAATTAGGCTCTGATATTTTTGAAGTGTACTCAGCTGGAACACAGGAGTATCATGAAGTAAAGCCACTAGCCGTAGAAGTGATGAAAGAAGCTGGGGTAGATATAAGTAATCATAAACCCAAACTGCTATCAGACATACCTTATGAATTAGACATATTAATTACTATGGGTTGCAATGTAGTTTGTCCATTTGTACCGAATAAGTTTATGCAGGATTGGGGACTTGATGATCCTTCAGGAGGACCTATCGATGGCTACAGGGTAACTCGTGATATTATAAAGCAAAAAGTAGAGGAATTAATTGAAAAAGTAAAATCCAAGGAAATTCAATTATAATTATCTTTGCTCGATTTTGCTGGGAATTTTAGAGTATTTTATCCAAAGAATTTAATTTTATGATATACTTTGAAGGATTAATATACTTATAATAGAAAGTAAATCATAAATGTAAATTTTAGGAGGCTTGTATGAATAAGTTTGGCATAATAGGAGCAATGGAAGAAGAAATAACTCTAGTGAAAGAGCTCATGAATGATATAAGAGTTTCAGAAGTAGCTGGACTTACATTCTATAT
>CAZFTH010000149.1:0-3855 GCA_964521745.1 uncultured Peptostreptococcaceae bacterium | reverse complement strand
ATAGTTGATGCCTTTGGTGCAGATTATGCTTGGGGAGCTCAAACAAAAATTTTATCCATTTACTATTAAATACATTATAATAGTTATATAATATATTTTTTTAACTAGGAGGAGTATATGACATACAACAGACTGATACCTGAAATCACTGTGACATCGATTAAAGAAAGTCTATCTTTTTACTGTGATGTTTTAGGCTTTGAAAAGACATACGAAGGCGAGGATAAGGATTTTTCTTTTATTTCATTTTATGGCTCTCAGCTTTTACTTCAAGAAAATTCTAATGAAGCATGGAAGAAATATGAGCTAGAATATCCTTTTGGAAGAGGCGTTAACTTTTCTATAGAAACTGATGACATTGATAAGCTAGTTTCTAATTTAGAAAAAGCTAATATCAGCTTGCTTTGTCCTTTAGAAGAACGCTGGTATAAAAAAGACGATATGGAGCATGGAGAAAAGCACTTTATAGTTATGGATCCTGATGGCTATATACTTAGATTTATGCAAGATTTAGGTCAAAAAACCATCAAAATCTAGACTAATAAACAATAAAAAACCAAGAGGGAATCAAAAAGAACCGTCCCTCTTGGTTTTATGATATCGATTTTATAAAGAAATAGTGATAAATTTAATTATAGAAGGAGAAAAATATGATTATGAAAAAATACATATTTTACATAATTATTATTGTAACTATAATTAGTATTATTATATCCTCAACCTTTTTATTTTCTAATAAAGAGTTAGAAATGAGAATTAATGATGTGAATGTACAAGAAGTTTCTTCTGACCAGATAAAAGAAGACCTTGATGTTTTGGTAGAAGCAATTAAAAATACTGGAACTGACTATATAGTAGACCAGAGGGTTTTCAATTTTGATATTGAGGATTTTAAAAATAAACTATACAAGAAAAAGAAAGGTGAGTATACAGTCAGAGAACTATATGAAGTTTCCAAAGATGTATTGCCTAATAAAAATAGACACACCCGTTTAATGGAGCCTAAAGAAATATTAACAAACAAGACTTCTTTGTATTCTGGGAAACTTGAATCTCGCAAAATGAGATATGACTCTATAACAATAAAGAAAAATGAAAGTCTAAATAAAATGCTCAATAAATCAGCAGACATCAGTAATTATAAAAATGATTTTTTTACTTCTTCGCTTTCTAATTCTGCAAATGGAATTCCGACAATGAAGATTTTGGAAGAAGGGAAGACAGCATATATAAAATTCCCGACATTTTCTATAAACGATTCCTATAAAATACCTATGAGTTATTTTATTGAAGAAATAAAAGATTACGATTACTTGATTATAGATATATTAGGAAATACTGGGGGCAAAATCGAACCATGGCATGATTTAATGAGTGAATTGACATCTACGGATCTTTATATGGAGTTTTATGTAGGATATAGAGATACTGAAATTGCTAAGATTGTAAAAGACGAGGCATTAGAAGGAAAAGCGACTAAAGGTGCGCCAGGATTTGAGAATTTGGAGTTTGAAGAAGTCCAAAGCCTGCCAAAAACCATGGATAATATCAATCAAGAAGATATTTCTAAATTGAAATATTATCTCAAGATAAAGGATAAGATAGAAGCGAAAAAGAAAAACAGTTTTAATGGAAAAATATATCTTCTAATAGATAATAAATGTTTTTCTTCAGCGGATTTGTTTGCTCATTATGTAAAATATACTAAATTTGCTACTATTGTAGGAAGCCCTGCAGCTGGAGATGGAACAGGTGGAATCGGATATCTGTATTTCCCATTTCCAAACAGTGGATTCATCTATCAGATACAGTGCGCATACGGATTCAATGATGATGGAAGCTCTAACTTTGAATCGGGAACTGAGCCGGATATTGTAGCCGCAAGAAATAAAGAACTCGATTATGTGTTAAATGAAATAAATAAAAAATAATAAGAGCATGAGAAGGTAAGAGGAAAAAATAATTACTCTTTTCACAAAATTACTCCTAACCCATTAACATATCTTTTTTTAGATATAATAAAGCCTATAGTAAAATGTCGTTAAAAATGATTTGTATTTTATCCTCTGAATTGGGATAATCATAAGAAAATTTGATAATTCAAAAAAGTTTTAAGAGCTAAATATAATCATCAATTTAAAAATATTGAAACATAAATACAAATAGGCTGTTAAGGTTTTTCTTTCTTGACAGCCTTTTAATGTACAATTTAAATCTCTATTCTTCTTTCAAAATAGATAGTTAAGTGATCCCAGTTTCTAATTCGTGAAGCCCATTTTGAAGTAGAATCCAGCATTGCAAGAAAAAACTCTTCAAAACAGCAGTATCCCTAGGAAATATAGATTTACTCTTTGTTACCTTTCTAAGCTGTCTATTAAAATTTTTCACAGCATTTGTAGTATAAATTATAGTTCTAATCTCTTCAGAATACTTAAAGTAAGAAGAATGATTTGCCCAATTACTTTGCCAAGAATTTACACAAAAAGGATATTTTTTATTCCATTTTTCAGAAAATATATCCTATAAGACTTTTTATCGGACCCTATAAATAAGGTTCTATTATGTCGTAATATTAAAAAAATTTGAAACAAAAAATTTATTCCTAATACTACTCCTTATAATTATCATTTTGAGTCATAACTTGTATATGGAATCCTTCAATAGATAACAAACCAATCACAAGCAATATAATTAAAAAAGTAAATGTAATTAGCTTATATGTCAAATTCGGTATGAAATTTGTTACAATTATAACTATAGACATTAAAATCATACTTATTCGATTAAAACTGGTTGTTGTTATTTTTATGATATCTCCATCTTTAACTTTTATCTCATTGCTCTTCATTCCAGATTGTGTGACTTTTAAGCGAGCTTCAATTTCAGGGATTTCAATGTCTACTTGTTCATTGTATTTAATGCTTGCTACCTTTTCTCCGTTTATTTTTATTTGGACTTTCGAGCCCATACCCGTGAACCCCGTATCTCGTTTAATAGTTATTGACATATTATTATCTCCTTTATCGGTACTTATCCTCATGGAAATACTCAATTATCTATTATTTTAACTAGGTGCTTGTTTGAAATCATTAAGATTCCAATTTAATTTTCTTCCCCTATTCAATGATTCCCTATAGAGTTTGATGTTCTTGATAATATAAATTATAATATTTATATATAAAAAGAGAAAGGAGCAATAAAATGGATTCCTTTTTTTGGGCTAAAGCAAAAACTACAATTCAATATGCATGGCCAGTAATTATAATATGTATAATTTTTGCTTATGTAAATTATAGAATTTGCAAAAGGAAAATATATCCTCCACACAAAGTTACTGGATGGATGATAGCAGGTTTTTTATGCCCTTTATTATCAACTATAATTTTAATAGTAACTACCTGGTGGATTTATAGAAAAAACCTGTGGTACAATGATTAAATATCATAATCCCACAGGTTGCATTTTAATTTTATGCTTCTCTTAAAATATTTAAGTCCTCTCCTGCCATTATTTTGTTCATGGTTCTCATTGCGCACATTTTTCCGCACATTGTACAAGTATCTTCATTTTCAGGCATTGATTCCTTGCGATATCTTCTTGCTTTTTCTTCATCCATAGATAGCTTGAACATTGTTTCCCAGTCTATATCTGCTCTAGCTTTACTCATTTTATTGTCCCACTCTCTTGCTTTTGGAATTTTTTTAGCTATATCAGCAGCATGCGCAGCTATTCTCGATGCTATTATGCCTTCCTTCATGTCTTCTAGGTTAGGAAGTCTAAGATGCTCTGCTGGAGTAACATAGCATAGGAAATCCGCTCCATAGGTAGCTGCTATTGCTCCACCTATTGCTGAAG
>CAZFTH010000148.1:0-3938 GCA_964521745.1 uncultured Peptostreptococcaceae bacterium | reverse complement strand
GATTTTATATTAGACACTATAATTTCTAATTATCTATCAGATTCTACTTTGATGATATCTACTCATTTGATAAGTGATATAGAAAGAATATTTGACGAAGTAATCCTTATAAATCAAGGAACAATCTACAAGCATGACAGCGTAGACAATATACGTCAACAGACAGGAAAGTCTATAGACCAGTTATTTAGGGAGGTATTTAAATGCTAAGCAAACTTCTAAAATATGAGTTTAAATCAACATCTAGAATATTTATACCTATATATGCAGCTATATTGGTATTATCTATTCTTACTTCATTAAAAACTACAAATCCTGGTTCAGAAGATGTATTAAGTGTACTTTTTCCTACCATATTAGCCCTTACTTTTGCTGGACTATTAATAATGACTATAATAATGGTGGTAAAACGTTTTGACACAAATTTACTTTCAGATGAAGGTTATTTGATGTTTACCTTGCCTGTAAAAATCACTGACTTAATAAATTCAAAGCTTGCTCTATCAGTTTTTTGGGCAGTGACAAGCAGTATATTATTTATAGTATCTATGACTATAATTTTCTTTAGAGATATAGAATTTGCAAGGATGTTTGATGAAATTAGCATGGTTTTTTCTCAAATTCCAAATGCCGGAATTATAACTTTTTTAGCTATAGTAAGCATGCTACTGGTTTATATTAACTTACTTCTTAAAATTTATACTTCACTTAGCATAGCTCAAGCATTTTCAATAACAGGAAATAGGATATTTGGAGGAGTACTTGTTTTTATTGGAATAGAAATAGGACTAAATGTAATTCAAACTATGATTATGTTTATTGCATCTAAAAGTCAGTGGTTAGAAAACTATTTTGAAAAGCTTTCTATTATGATGTCTAGTCCAAACTGGGAATATCTTTATCCTCACTATCCAGTTATATTTTTAAGCATAATTACAGTGATACTTTTAATAGTAAATACTGCATTTTACTACGCTACACATTATTTCCTAAAAAACAAATTAAACCTTGAATAAAAAACATACCAAAAATTATTAAAACTCTCCTTATAAACTCAGTTATTAGCTGAAATTTATAAGGAGAGTTTTATATTATTATTACTTACCTATACAAAATTCTCTAAATATCGTATCTAATAATTCCTCTGATACTGTGTCCCCTGTGATATGTCCTAGCTCATTCCAAGCATTTTTGAAATCTGTCTCTGCTATATCAAGAGGTATATTATCAGCAAGTGCTGTAAGTGCATCGCTACAAGCTTCAAACGCACGTTCTAATGCCATTTTATGTCTTGCATTTGTAACCATAAGGTCATTTTCAGTCTTAAGGCTACCTTCTAGTACCATATTTTCAATTTCTTTTTCCAGCAAATCTATACCCTTTTTTTCTAAAGCAGAAATTCTTATTATTGGCTTACCTTTGGCATAATTGTGAATTTCATCATCAGTAACCATACTAGGAAGATCTGTCTTATTTACTAATATAATAGCTTTTTTATTTCCTAGCAAGGATAGTATATCTTGGTCTTCTTTACTTAAGTGCCTAGATGAATCGAGCATCATTATAACTAAATCAGCAGATTCAAAGGATTCCTTAGATTTTTGGACCCCAATTTTTTCTACTAAATCCTGAGTCTCTCTTATCCCCGCAGTATCAACTATCTTAAGAGGTATTCCTCCTATATTCACATACTCTTCTATTATATCCCTTGTTGTTCCTTCTATTTCTGTTACTATTGCTCTAGATTCTTTTAGTATAGCGTTTAGAAGTGAAGACTTTCCTACATTTGGTTTTCCTACTATTACTGTTTTTAAGCCATCTCTTAGTATCTTACCCATCTCAAATGATGAAATTAATTTTTTTATAGAAGCCCTTATATTCTTCAAGTCATCTGATAATTCCTCATATGTTATCTCTGGTTCATCTTCTTCTGGAAAATCAATAGCAACAGTAATTTTAGCTAAATCCATAGTAAGTTTATCTCTAATTTGCTTGATTGAAGCTGATAAATTACCTTCTAGATGCTTTTGTGCTATATCAAAACTAGCATTAGTCTTAGCATTTATAATATCAATTATAGCCTCAGCCTGAGATAAATCTATTCTTCCATTTAAAAATGCTCTTTTTGTAAATTCTCCTCTATCTGCTAACCTTGCTCCATTTCTTATAACTGCTTCTAGTATTTTTCTTACAGATATATACCCTCCATGACAGTTTATCTCAACTACGTCTTCTCTTGTGAAAGTATGAGGTTTTTTCATATATGAAATTAAGACTTCATCAACTATTTTTTCTTGATCATATACATGTCCATAAACAAGTTTCCTAACCTGCATTGACAAATCAGTATTTTCTTTTATTGGTTTAAATATTTTTTTTGCAATATCTAAGGCCTTAGGCCCACTAAGCCTTACTATACCTATTCCCGCTTCTCCTGGAGCTGTAGCTACAGCTGCAATAGTATCATCTATAAACATAATTTATCCCTCTTTTTCTCAAACAAGAACCCTTCATATTAAATCAATTGGGTAAAAATCTTGTTGTATTTACAATAATATAAAGCCCCTGGTATTAGACAGGGGCATTTTTACTAGCGTTTTACTGCGATAACTACCTTTCTATAAGGTTCTTCACCTTCGCTATAAGTAGTTACATAAGTATCAGATTGTAAAGCTGAGTGAACTATTCTTCTTTCGTATGGATTCATAGGCTCAAGCTTAATATTTTTTCTTTGTTTTGCAGCAGTTCTAGCCATTTTGTTGGCATATCTAACAAGAGATTCTTCTCTCTTAGCTCTATAGTTTTCTATATCTAACATTATTCTTACATACTCACCAGGAGTCTTATTAACAGCTAAACTAAGAATCATTTGAAGAGCATCTAAAGACTCTCCTCTTCTTCCTATAAGTTGTCCAGCACTGTCTCCTGTAATGGTTACTTTAGCTGCATCAGAATTCAAATCGATATTTACATCTGCCTGGATATTCATAACTTCAAATATTCCATTCAAAAATCCTAGAATTCTAGTTTCTACAGTGTCCTTAAGTATTACAGTAGCTTTTATTTTATAATCCTTTGAACCTAAAAAACCAAATAAACCCTTACTACCTTCTTCTAATACTTCAATTTCCAAATCTTCTACAGCTACTCCTAATTGATCTACAGCTTTTTGAATAGCTTCTTCTTTAGTTTTTCCAATTATTTCTATGAATTTCATCTTAGGATGCCTCCTTATTCTTTGAAGGTTTTGATAAAACATACTGTTGTGCTATTTGGAATATATTACCCGCTACCCAGTAAAGAAGTAACCCAGCTGGAAAAGTAACTCCCCAAAATAACATCATAATAGGGAACATATACAGCATCATATTTTGAGTAGAGTCTTTTTTGCCTCCCTTTGGAGACATCATTGCTGATTGAATATATGTAGTAATTGCTGCCAATATAGGTAAGATAAATGGTATAGAAATACCAGCTAATAAAATCACATCCGGACTTGCAAGGTTTTTAACCCATAAAAATCCTGTATCTGCAATTTTATAAGCTTCTTCAGTTCCAAAAACATATTTTACTGGCTCTCTAAGAGCATTAAAAAGTCCTATTATTATTGGAAACTGTATTAAAAGTGGCAAGCATCCTGCAAGAGGATTAACTTTATGTTCCTTATATAACTCCATTATTTTTTGGTTTTGCTTATCAGGATCATTTTGATATTTTTTCTTAATTTCATCCATTTTAGGCTGAATTAATTGCATTGATTTCATTGATTTAGTCTGAGTAAGTGTAAGAGGTAATAACAGTAGCTTTACTACTACTGTAAAAACAATAATAGAAATAGCGTAATCACCTATTACATTATAAATAAGCTTAAGTAAAGATCCAAATAAATACGATAGTTGAGACAAAATTTTTACCTCCCAAGATATATAAAATATATT
>CAZFTH010000147.1:0-3942 GCA_964521745.1 uncultured Peptostreptococcaceae bacterium | reverse complement strand
AGCATCAGAAGTATTTAATGTACCCCTAGATGAGGTCACTAAGGAACTTAGAAGCGCTGCAAAGGCAGTTAATTTTGGAATAGTTTATGGGATAAGTGATTTTGGCTTATCAAATAATCTTGGAATATCAAAGCAAGTTGCTAAAGAATATATCGATAATTATTTTGCAAGATATCCATATGTAAAAAAATACATGGAAGATATAGTGGAAAAGGCAAAAAATGATGGCTATGTAGAAACTTATATTGGAAGAAGACGATATATTCCTGAACTGAGTTCAAATAATTTTATAATGAAGAATTTAGGAAAAAGATTAGCTATGAACACTCCAATTCAAGGAAGCGCTGCAGACGTTATAAAAATTGCAATGGTAAAAGTATATGCTAGACTTAAATCAGAAGGATTAAAATCTAAACTCATACTACAAGTTCATGATGAACTTATAATTGAGTCACCTGATAGTGAGAAATTATATGTGGCAGATTTATTAAAAGAAGAAATGGAATCGGCTTTAGACTTAAATGTTAAGCTTACAGTTGATGCAAAATGGGGAAAATCTTGGTATGAAACAAAATAAAATGATTATTGGAATAACAGGTTCAATTGGCACTGGGAAGTCAACTGTAAGTAACTATTTAATGTCAAAAGGCTATAGTATTGTAGATGCAGACAAAATTTCTAAAGGAGCCTATAATATTGGCTCCAATGGATATAAAGCTATTTTAAAAGTGTTTGGAGTAGAAATTTTAAATAGTAACGGAGAAGTAGATAGAAAAAAAATTAAAAAAATAGTATTTGGTAATTCAAATATGCTAAAAAGGCTAAATATGGCTATTCATCCTATTATTATAAATGAAATTGAAAAAGAGATAGAAATAATGTTAGTGTCTGAAAACGTAGTTTTTCTGGATGCTCCTTTACTTATAGAAACGGAGCTTCATAAGAAGGTAGATAAGATAATTATTGTTGCCTGCGATAAAAACGAGCAGATTAATAGGATAATAAAAAGAGATAATATTACGGCTGATATGGCTGTTAGTATAATTAATAGTCAAATGAGTATTGACGAGAAGCTTAAGTTTGCAGATTATATAGTTTACAATAATAGCACTATTGAAAATTTATATAGTCAAATTGACGAAATTATTTTGGAAATAAAAAAGGAAATATCTGATGTTTAATATGAAAAGAATTATGATAATTTTATTTATTGCATTGATTTTATTTTTAGGATATAAATCTGAGCCTAAAATATTGTTGTTTATACAATATCCACAGCAATATAAAGAGTATGTTTTCAAATACTCAGAATTATATCAAATAGAAGATGAGCTTATTTTTTCAATAATTAAAGCAGAAAGTAATTTTTATCCTTATGCTAAATCAAAAAAAGACGCTAAAGGATTGATGCAAATTATAGATCAAACGTGGGATTGGGGATGTAGTGAATTAGGGTATAAATCTATGAATTATTATAGTATTAATGATAATATTAAGATAGGAACTTGGTATATTAGAAAATTGATTAATGAATTTGGAACCGAAGAGTTAGCAGTCCTAGCATATAATGCGGGTTCAGGAAATGTAACTTCGTGGATAAAAAAAGGATATTTATCAGGTTCTGATTATACTAAATGGAATGTTCCTTTTGAAGAATCAAGAAGGTATGTTGAAAAAGTAATGAATTATAAAAATAAATATTCATTAATATATGAATAGATTATTGACATATCTAGTGATATGGTGCTAAAATCAATTTCGTAACATGATGCGAGAGTGCTGGAATTGGCAGACAGGCACGTTTGAGGGGCGTGTATCTTAGTGATGTGTGGGTTCAAGTCCCATCTCTCGCACCATAAATACAAAATGAACTTAAATAAAAATTATATGTTAAATTATATAGTGTTATATATTTAGTTAAACTAGTAAGGGCTATCTTAAATTTTAGATAGCTCTATTTTTTTATGATAAATGAAATTTATTGGGTAATATAATAAAGTGAAAGGGTGATTGTAATGGTGGGATGAGAAATATTAAAACGTCAATATCTGTTGTAATAGCAATAATGATATCAAATATATTGAATTTAAATAATCCTATATTTGTAATCATAGGTGCAATTGTAAGTATGCAAGGAAGTATAAATGAGTCTTATCAAAGTGGTATAAATAGAATTTTAGGTACAATTTTTGGAGCGATAGTAGGTATGATGTTTTTCAAAATTAGTTCTAATAATATAATTTTGATTGGCATAGGGACAATATTGATTATTTTTATTAACAACAGGTTAAAATGGAATAAGTCTATAGTTATTTCATTAATTGTCTTTTGCTCTATAATGTTAAATACAGAAGAAAATGTTTTTGTATACTCAGCTTTTAGAGTTATTGATACTACAATAGGAATAATTGTTGCGTTTTCTGTTAATTTATTAGTATTTAGGCCTAAACATAATGAAAAAATTTCAAGTATATTAGAACATTTAATAGAATATTTAGATAAAGAGTTTTATGAATATTTTATATTGGATATACCATTTGAGTTGAAAGAATATAGTGATAAGTTAAATGAAATAAAGCAATCATATGAAGTTTATAAATCAGAATTTTTAATTGGTGATAAAAATTATAAAGAAGAAGAGTTAATTATTAAATCAATGATGTTGCTAGAAGAAATATATCACAATATAAACGTGATTCAAAACTTTGATAAACAAATATCAAAAAGTTCAGCAAATATCATTAAAAAACACTTGAATCTAAATATTTTTAATACTGTATCTTCTGAAGATGATACCTTTATGGTTTATAATTATCATATAAAGAATATTGTTTTTGATATAGTTAAATTAAAGGAGTTACAAGGATACAACTTATAAAATATTATGAAGTTGCAATTTAATATATTCTATAGTATAATTTAAAAATATTATCCTTGGATATAAATTGTTTAGGTAATAGTAATTAGATATAGTAGTTCGAAATAATTGATTTTAGAAAATTTACATCATAATCTTTGTAATATAAGTAGTATAAATTTATGAGGGTAAAACATATTTAAATTAGGAGGAATTCAATGAAAAAAGGATGGTTATTATCTTGCTTGCTTACTTCGAGTATTATATTTGTATCTCCTGTATTTGTAAATGCTGCTGAATATGAAAAAGCAATAATTCAGTCGCCACTTGTGGATATTAGACTAGATTCAAATACTAACTCTACAGTTATTTCAAAGATTTCTAAAGGGCAAGAAATTTTGATAGTAGAAGAGCAAAGCGAGTGGACAAAAATAAAATTAGGTACAGGAATTGAAGGTTACATAGAGTCGTCTAATAATCAGTTTAAGAAAATTAGTGATGGTTTTATAACGCATAAAGGAGTTAATTTAAGAAAAAATGCAACAACTGAAAGTGATGCTTTACATATTTTAAATACAGGTGACAAAGTTGAAATCATTGACAATCTTAAGGACTGGACTAAAGTAAGAATAAATTCTAATGTAGGATATGTATATAGTGATTATATTTCTACAGATTTAAATAAATCTAAATCTGTATCAAGAGGTGCTTCGAGAGATATAGATTCTTTAGTTGATATTGCAAAATCAAAATTAGGTTCCCCTTATGTATATGGAAGCACAGGGCCAAGTAGTTTTGATTGTTCAGGTTTTGTTTATTATTCTTTTAACTCATCTTTAGGTATAACATTACCGAGAACATCTAGAGATATGAGTAGATACGGCACTCAAATATCAAAAGATGAACTAATAACTGGAGATTTAGTATATTTTGACACAAATGGTGGATTAAATGGAGTTAATCATGTAGGTATATATCTTTCGGATGGAGATTTTATACATGCTTCATCGGGTAACAATATGAAGGTAATGATTTCGTCAGTTGATGAAAAATTTTACAGAAATTCATATATGGGTGCTACTAGG
>CAZFTH010000146.1:0-3948 GCA_964521745.1 uncultured Peptostreptococcaceae bacterium | reverse complement strand
TTCAGCAGTTGCATCCTTGGGTACTTCACTTACTGAGCAGCAGGCTCAAAGTATAAAGAAATATTGTAATAATGTATATTTAGCCTACGACAATGATGAAGCTGGAATAAAAGCTACTCTTCGGGGGTTAGACATACTAAAAAACAATGAACTTAGTGCATTTGTTTTAGATTTTTCTCCTTGGAATGACCCAGATGAATATCTGAGCAATAATTCCACTGAAGAATTTGAAAAAATTATTAGCAATTCAAAATCAAGCCTACAATTTCAAATTGAACAGATACAAAAAAAGTATAGTTTGGATATGGAAAAGGATAAAATCACTTTCATAAAAGAAGCATCATTTGTTTTGAAAAAGCATAGTAGTCCTGTGGAAATTGAAACTGAAATCATAAGACTGTCAGAAATTACTGGGCTATCTATTAAATCGATTGGGAGTGAAGTGTATGGGAAATATTTCAGTCCCAAACAATTTGAAAGCAACAACATTAATAAAAAAAATCTAATTAAAGATAAAAATGATATAAAAATATATAAAGATGAGGAATCTTGGCTTGTAACAGAGTTTTCTTTTTTATATTTTTTATCAAACAATATTTCTGAGTATGATGTAATTAAAAAAATGCTTTCAAAAGAGGACTTCTCGAATGAAGAAAGTAGAGAAATTTTTGAAATGTTGGCAGATAAAAATTTATCCGATGTAGTCAAAGATAAATTTAAGGGTAAAAGTATAAAGTATGAAGCTATATCAAATGAACAAATATATAATTTAATGATACTTATTAAAAAGAATTCACTAAAAATGAAGATAAACTATTTGTTAGAGGAACAAAAGAAATTGGATTCTAGTAATCAAGAAGATCAAAGAAGATTGATAGAAATTGGTATGAGTGTTATGAAGTTTACTAAAGAATTAGATAATCTATAGACTATAGGCTTAGGGTATTATTTATCGCTTGAAGGAGTTGATTTTTTTGGAAAAAGAATTTAAAGAAGAAAAGAAAGTGGCTGTAAAAAACTTAATAGATAAAGGTAAAAAAGATGGATCTTTAACCTATGAACAAATAGGAGAAGCCCTAAGTGAACTTGAACTTGATAAAGAACAAATTGAAAATATTTATGATACATTTGCTCAAATGGGCATTGATATTTTAGATGAAAACATTAAAGATGATACTGTGATTTTTAATAAAGAATTTAGTAAAGATTCAAATTCTGATTCTGACTCTGAAGAGGAAGAAGAGAATGTATCAAAATTGGATTTATCTATTCCGAAAGGAGTATCAATAGATGATCCAGTAAGAATGTATTTAAAAGAGATAGGGAAAATACCTCTTCTTTCAGCAGAGGAAGAAATTGATTTAGCTGAAAAAATGGGCTATGGAGATGAAATCGCAAAGAAAAAATTAGTTGAAGCAAACTTAAGACTTGTTGTTTCTATAGCAAAAAGATATGTGGGAAGAGGTATGTTATTTTTGGATTTGATTCAAGAAGGAAATCTAGGCTTAATAAAAGCTGTAGAAAAATTCGATTATAAAAAGGGTTTTAAGTTTTCGACTTATGCAACATGGTGGATAAGACAGGCGATAACTAGAGCTATAGCAGATCAAGCTAGAACTATAAGGATTCCGGTTCATATGGTTGAAACTATAAATAAACTTATAAGAGTTAATAGGCAACTTCTTCAGGAGTATGGAAGAGATCCAAAACCTGAAGAACTAGCTAAAGAAATGGATATGCCAGAAGAAAAAATCAGAGAAATAATGAAAATAGCTCAAGA
The DNA here is from genome assembly GCA_964521745.1 of uncultured Peptostreptococcaceae bacterium. Classification (GTDB taxonomy): domain Bacteria; phylum Bacillota; class Clostridia; order Peptostreptococcales; family Filifactoraceae; genus Acetoanaerobium. Next base: position 2,168 of record CAZFTH010000146.1, on the reverse strand, counting down.
ACCAGTATCTTTAGAAACTCCTATAGGAGAAGAAGAAGATAGCCATCTAGGTGACTTTATACCTGATGATGATGCTCCAGCACCTGCGGAAGCAGCAGCTTACTCTCTACTTAAGGAGCAACTTGAGGATGTACTTTGTACATTAAACGAGAGAGAACAAAAGGTTCTAAAACTACGTTTTGGTCTAGAAGATGGAAGAGCAAGGACTTTGGAAGAAGTAGGAAAAGAGTTTGACGTTACAAGAGAGAGGATAAGGCAAATAGAAGCTAAAGCCTTAAGAAAGTTGAGACATCCTAGCAGATCAAAAAAATTAAAAGATTATTTAGATTAGTATATAAAAGATTCGCGTCAGCGAATCTTTTTGTGAGTAAGGTAGGATTTATTAATTATATTAAGTAAAGAAATATTGTGTGAAATGATTAAAACTTACTATGAAAAAAAGTTATTTATAAAGATGGGTGATTATTGTGATTAGCAAAAGATTAGAAAGTATACTTAAATTGATTCCAAATGCTGATATTTTAGCAGATATTGGAACTGACCATGGCTACATTCCGACTTATGCAGTGAAAAATAATATGGTTAAAAAAGCTATAGCTGCTGATATAAGTAAAGGTTCTTTAGAAAAAGCAATAATAGAAATAAATAATAATAACTTACAGGACAAAGTTGAGGCTAGATTAGGAAGTGGCTTAGATGTTTTACAAATTGATGAGGCTGATATAATAGTAATAGCAGGGATGGGAGGGATTTTGATTTCTGAGATTTTAGAAAAGTCTTATCATGAAAAATATAAATCAAAATTTCCTGTTTTGATTTTTCAGCCTGTACAATTTCCTGAAAAATTGAGACAATATTTATATATAAATAATTTTGAGATTATAGATGAAGAGCTAATAGAAGATGAAGGAAAAATTTATCACATAATTGTGAGTAGATACTCTAAAGAAAAGGTATTAAAAACTATAGAGTTTCCTTTTGACGAAATCGGATATATTAATTTTCACAAGGCTAATGAAACTATGTTTAAATTGCTTGAATCCAAATTAAAGATATATAAAGTTATTAGGGATAAAATTAAAAACAGTCAGAGTAAAGAGTCTAAGAAAAAAATAGAAGAATTATCCTTTATGATAAAATGTTATGAGGAGATGATAAAAGATGCAACTAGAAGAAGTGAAGATAAAACTAGATGAGCTTTTAAAACCGAATCTTGCATATGATTGGGATAATGTAGGATTAACCGTAGGTGAAAAAAGCCAGCAAATTCAAAAAGTATTATTGACACTTGAAATTAATGACTCAGTCATAAATGAAGCAATAGAAAATAAAGTGGATTTGATAATTAGTCATCATCCCTTGATTTTTAAACCGATAAAATCTATTACTAATATGGATAAAAAAGGAAGTATGCTATTTAAATTAATCAAAAACTCTATTAGTGTTTATATAGCTCATACAAACTTTGATATTTTAAATGGAGGCTTAAATGACTATATTTCTAATTTGTTATTACTTAAAAATATAGAAAAGCTAGCTTTTGAAAATTCGGACTTAGAAGCTATGGGACGATATGGTGAGTTAGAGACAGCTATGGATATAGAAGATTTTATATCATATGTAAAAATTAAATTAGGTTTAAAGCATATAAGACTAGTTGATGGGGTGAAATCTCAAATTAAAAAAATAGGTATAGTAGCAGGTTCTGGAATGGAATATGTAAATTATGCATATGAATTAGCTTGTGATGCTTATTTGACAGGAGATGTAAAATATCACGATGCTCAGGATTGGCTAAATAAAAAAATGCATATACTGGATATTGGGCACTATGGGAGCGAGATACATTTTAAAAGTAATATGCTAGAGATTCTAAATAAGGAACTAAGTGGGAAGATAGATTTTATTATTTCGGATGCTTTAAAAGATCCGTTTAGGACGGTGTAACTGTCTAAGGAGGATTATTTTGGAGATTTTGAAAAGGATAGATAAGGGCTACGGATTAATAGAGCAAGCTAAAAACAAAAGTGAGAGACTTATGAATATTGAATCTATAAAACGCTTAAAACATGAGTTGGATTTGATTTTAGAAGAAGAAAATATAGTTAGGATTCAAGTTGATGAGGCAAGGACAGGGCTTTTAGAAAAAGAAAAACAACTTTCGGATG
>CAZFTH010000145.1:0-3996 GCA_964521745.1 uncultured Peptostreptococcaceae bacterium | reverse complement strand
ACCATTTATTGCTGTTATGTATGAATATCTCTGTCTCATTGAATTGGATAAAGCTCCTATACCCTGTTCAAGCAAAAGATTGATTTGTTTCTCGCATATTTCGCAATCATAATCCTCTTTTGAGCATCCATTAATTCTTGAAATCAATGCCTCTCCAGCTGGATTTATATATTCAATGTCCCCATTTTTGAGCATAAGCAAACATACATCTAAATTAAGTACTATGTCCTTGTACTTAACAAAATCATCACCTGAATTATTTTTGCTTATTATATTATCAAGAAAGCTCATGGAATGCTCCCCCTCTCATAACTATTAATAAAATACCCCTTTAACTATAAATTATACAATAATAGCAAAAAAGAAGCTCTCGAAAAATATATTATTCGTGAACTTCTTTAAGTATTTTTTATTCAGATGCTTCAGTAGCGTTTAGCATCTTGCAATTGCCTTCAAAGAAAGCATCTTCATCAATCACTAGAGTTTTTACTGTTATATCTCCCTTTACCTTTCCATTTGATGTTATTCTTACAAAGCTTTGAGCTTCTATATTTCCTGTCACCTTACCCGATACTATAAGACTGCTTGTAACAATATCAGCTTCAACTAAAGCATTTTCTCCTATAAATAGATGTCCTTCTACATTAACTTTCCCTTTTAGCTGACCATCTAGCCTTATAGAGCCTTTCGCATTTAAATCTCCTACAAAGCTAGTATTCAAGCCTATCAAGGTATCAAATTTATCAAAATCAGTATCTATTTTGGTTTCCTTTTTATTAAACATAGATTCCCCCTACTTAACTAGAATTTTTTGTGGATCAATTGGTGTACCATTTTCTCTGATTTCAAAGTGAAGATGAGGCCCTGTGCTCCTGCCAGTGCTTCCCATTTTTCCAATTAAGTCACCCTTTTTCACTTGGTCACCAGCTTTCACTAGCTGCTTGCTAAGATGAGCATACACTGTACTATAACCATTTCCGTGCGAAATAAGTATCATTTTTCCATATGTACCATTGATTTCAGAAAATAGCACTATTCCTGTTGCTGATGCATATATGTTTGTTCCCGTATTATTCGCTAAATCTATTCCGCTATGAAACTCAATTTTTTTTGTTACTGGATGAGTCCTATCTCCAAAAGGAGAAGTAAGTCTTCCTTCAGTAGGCATGCTATTTGGGATTTTTTCCAGCTTTGTTATTTTGCCTTGTATATTATCAAATAGCTCATCTATATTTTTTTCTTGAGAGCTAAGCAGCTCATCTACAAATCTAATATCAGCCTCATCCACTTCAGGCATATAAAAATCTCTATCGGCTGATCTAGATACTACGCTCATGCTTTCTGCTTCAGCAGCTTTAGGATCTATAGCTTTTGTAATCTGATTTTCAAGCTCCTTAAGCTTTGCAATACGGCTTTCTATTTCTTGTGATTTCGATGCAAAATAATCAATTTTAACCTTTTGAGCTGTATTTTCTTTCTTTAATGTAGCCAGTTTTAGATTTAAATTTTGATAATCTTGATTTACATAAAAATATCTAGTAGAAAAAAAAGTCAATGTACTTGTCAATGTAATAATCATAAGAATTCCAGCTATTATTAACTTATACGAAAAAACATACTGTCTTATTTTACTTGTATCGTTAGGTATCATCATTAATGTCAATTTCCTAGTTTTTTTCTTCGTGTGAAGATATGATTTTTTCATTAAAGATTTTCCCCCTCCTTTATAATCCTTTTGCCCTAGATTATATATAATAATATATTTTAAAAAAAAATACAAATTTTTGAAATTAAAGCAAAAACATCTGCAGTTAACTAACCGCAGATGCCCAAATATATATGTCAATTATTCATTTTTATATTTTAGAGCCACTATAGTTATATCATCTTGCAATTCTTCATCTGGCATAATATATTCACCATATACAGTACATGCCAAATCTTTTACTGATTGGTTTTTACTATAGTTGTATATCATATTTGCTAAAGCTCTATTAAGATTAATACTAGGAGTTTGTTTTCCTTGATACAATCCATCTGTATGAAGTAATATACAATCCTCATCCTCCAAAACTACTGTTTCTTGAGAATATCTTGCATCATCTATAAAACCAATAAAATGTCCATTGCAATCTAATCTTCTGCTTTTATTTATATTTAAAGATAATAATGCTGGATGTGGATGTCCTGCATTAGAATAAGTAAGTTCATTTTTATTAATTTTTCCTATAAAAGCTGAGAAAAAAACTAGTTCTGTATCAATTTTTAATTCATGATACTTTTTATTTATCATTTCCATAACATCTTTCGGCTGTTTTTCTTGCCTTATTATATTATTAAACATCTTTCTAACCATAAAAGACATCATAGCTGCGGCTGCTCCATGGCCTTTTATATCCGCTATAATAAACCAGCGTTCATCTGCTACTTCTACTATTTCAAAAAAATCACCACTTAAATGTTCGCATGGCTTAAAATAAACATATAAATCCAAGCAAGAATATACTTTATCTTGGTACATTTCCATGAGAGCTTTCTGAAAAACTCCTGCCATTTTCATTTCATTATTAGTATGTCTACTAAGTAGCTTTAGTTTTTTATTTTGCTCGTAAAACTCAAGAGTATTATTTACTTTTAAAGGTACTATTACTTCCATTTGCTCTGGTGTAAGAGGTTTAATAAAATAATCAACTGCTCCTATTTCTAGAGTTTGCTTTATACTATCCATATCAGTTACAGATGAATTTACTATAATAGGAATATCTTTATATAAAGGATTATGCTTAAGTTCTTTCAGTACTTCATATCCATTTTTATTAGGCATCATTAAATCAAGTATAATCAAGTCAATCTCATTTGTATTAACTATTTCTAAAGCTTCTAATCCATCTTCCGCCTGAAGATATCTGGCATTATCTATTTTTGTTTCCAAAACTTCTAGCATTAGCTTTCTATTAAACAAAGTGTCATCAACAACAAGAATTGTATACATAAAATATGTACCTCCCATAAAAGCAAAATGAATTAATAATCTTATTAATTCATTTTACCACACCTATAAAAAAATAATAGAAAAAATTATATAGAATTTCCTATTCGAATGGTTCTATTCTATCACAAAGCTTTTTTAAAAGTTCTTTTTCATGACTAATAACCACAAGACCTATATTCATAGCTTTAGATATTTCAAGTAAAGATTCCCAAATTTTAGCTTGAGTGATTCCATCTAGCATAGTTGTCATTTCATCTGCAATTATGAATTTTGTTTCAGGAGATAATGCTCTTGCAACACAAAATCGTTGAAGCTCTCCTCCCGAAAGCTCTATAGGCCACCTATCCATCCAGTCACTTTCTATCCCTAGCATGTCCAAAATATCCTGACTTGGAGTATAGCCTTCTTCTAAAATTCTTTTCATCTTCCATCTAGGATTTACTGATTTTTCAGGGTGCTGAAATATCATCTGTATAGGATTGTAGTTTTTTAAAGTGATTTGTTTCGAATCAAGAAGTACATTTCCTTCAATTGGTTTATAATAATTGCATAGGACTTTGCCAAAAGTAGTCTTGCCACATCCGCTGTATCCTGATATACCTACAACTTCACCTGATTCTATTTTAAAATCCTTGTTTCTGAATATCCATTCCCCTTTTCTATATCCAAAACCTAGATTTTCTGCTTTAAGTTGCATTGTTACACCTCACCATACCATTTCTAATCTCTCTCATCTTAGGTCTTTCATCTTTACATATACTACAAGTATTTTCACATCTAGGGGAATATAAACAACCTGATGGCAGTTTATTTGCCATTGGCTGACTTCCTTCTGTGACCTTAAAGCCATTTTGAGGCAGAGATTTCCATAGCGCTTTTGTATATGGATGTCTAAGATTTTCTCCTTCACCCTCAAAATCCGAAACAAGAGCTACTTCAAGAGTACTACCTGCATAAAAAACAGCTATTTTATCTGCAATATCAAGCGCTGACTTTATGTCGTG
>CAZFTH010000144.1:0-4031 GCA_964521745.1 uncultured Peptostreptococcaceae bacterium | reverse complement strand
ATATATTACCCGCGATTGCTAAGTTAAACTGGCAGGATTACTATGCTGGAGCGGGTAATATATAGGGCCCTTTTACAGGTATAGGATTTATTATGCCAAATGTAGTCTTTATTTCTGCTTTAGGATAGGTTACTTCATAAGGATCCATACTCTCGCCTTTTGCTTGAAAGACTCTTCCATTGATATTAAAATGAGAAAAATCAAGTGAGTATTCTTTTTCTGATGCAAATTGGTTTATGTCTGTAGCATAGGGATAAATTGCTTCTGAACCTCTCACTGCTGATAGTCCTATTTCACATGGTCCTACGCAATTTGCAGTACATACGCAGCACATGCCTGAGCTAAGTGATAGATTCTCTGGTGTCCTCATTTTAGTGTTTGATAAAGTACTTCCTAAAGAGATACGTTTAGACATTATTAGCACCATCCTCACATTTTATAAAATTTAATATATTAACTATAATATTTTTACCCTTAATTCCACTTATAATATAGATTCTAATTTATTCTCTTTCTCTAGAAGATAACTTATCGTCTTATGATATACATTTTTTACTGCTTTTCCAGAAACTGTATCTTCATCTATTATGCTTTTGCCTTTATTTATAGCTTTTACAGCCTTGTTATCAAAAGGAATATTTCCTACAAAAGGTATATTTTTCTGTATGCAATATTCTTCTATTTCCTCTGCTTTTTTTATCTTGGTGTCATATTTATTGATACAAACAGCAACTTTAGTTTTGAAATGATTTGCTGTTTCTATTATTCTTTTCATATCACTAATTCCTGAAATAGAAGGCTCTGAAACTATAAGAACAAAATCTACTCCTGTAATAGATGCAATTACTGGGCATCCTATGCCAGGAGAACCATCAATAATAACTATCTCATCAGTGACTAGATTATCTCTTAATCCTTTTTTGACCTCAGATACTAACATTCCAGATGTTCCGCTACCCATCTTTAGCTCTGCTGTAGAAAAAACAGCATCTGACTTATATAGCATAAGCTCTCCAGCTACATCTTTTTTCATAGTGATGGCATTTACCGGGCAGACATATTCACAAAGACTACATCCTTCACATGCAAAAGGATTTACTTTGTAATCTGATTCATTTTCTATGGCATCAAATCTGCATTTTTCCATGCAAAGCCCACAATTGATACATTTTTCAGAATCAATTACAGCTTTATCCATACCATAATAATTTGAACTTATTTTATTTGTGATTTGATGCATAAGTAAATGTAAATTAGGAGCATCTACATCGCAGTCAGCATAACCTTTTGCATTTAAAAGTTTAATAAATGCTGTAGCTACTGTAGTTTTACCTGTACCACCTTTACCGCTAAGAATTAATAATTGCTTCATTTTGAGCCTCCTTAGTGATATCAGTTAACAGTTTTGCAAATAAGTCATGATAACGCCTGTTTTCTTTAGAAACTATTTTCCCATCAGAGTTTAGTTTTCCAAGCTCAACATCAAATGGAATTTCGCTTAATATTTTTATTTTATTATTCTCGCAAAATTCCTTTGAGGGATTGAATCCATCTTGGGTTTTATTTAGAACAACACCAAAAGGTTTTTTAAATAATCTTACTAAATCATACACCATCTTTAGATTATGACTACCAAACAATGTAGGTTCAGCTACTAGTAGGCAGTAATCAGAATCTTTTATGCTTTCCATAACTATGCAGGCACTGCCTGGTGGGCAATCTACAATAGTGACTTGCTCATTTATATTTTCATCATCTATCATAGCTTTTATTATAGGAACTCCAGAAGCTTCTCCAGTGTTTAATATACCTGACACAACTGTAACACCCTCTAGATTACCTTTTTCTATTTTACCTATCGATTTATTAATTTCAGATATCGCATTTTCAGGACAAACTTCTATACATCCTCCACAAGAGTGGCAAACTTCACTAAATACTTTTACTTTGTTATTTATGTAAGCTAAAGCGTTAAATTTACAAAAATCTACGCATTTTTTACATCCATTACAAAGGTAGTCATTCACATATGGAATTTTTACCGATACATCTTTTTTAGATAAATTATCGGGTTTGAAAAAAAGATGGCCATTTGGTTCTTCTACATCACAATCTAAATAAAGAGCCTTTTTCGCAGTGTAAGCTAAGTTTACAGAAACTAAAGTTTTACCAGTACCACCCTTACCGCTAAGGACTGCAATTTTGAGCCTACTTTCCATGATTATGCATTCCTTCATGAATTTCAGTCAGTTCATTAAGCTTTCCAGCTTCATAAGCTTCTAAATTAGATTTTATGGAGTCCCCTTGAGTTTTGTACATTTTAATATTCGCTCCATTAATCACATCCGCAGCATTTCCTCCGCATCTTGGAGTAAGTAGTACATCAATTTTTCTATCAGCTAAGCTTTGAGCAGCTTTTATTCCAGCTCCTCCTGGGCTAGATGCTGCTTCATTTTCAAAAAACTCAGCTTCTTTTGAGTCAGTATCATATATCATATAATATGGAGTCCTTCCAAACGATATGCAAACCTTTGACTCTATGTTCTTTTCATCTACTGGTATAGCTATTTTCATGCTTTCATCTCCTATTATTTCTTTATTGGCATATGCCTTTTATATTTTTGATTATACTCTTATAATTTTTGATGTCAATAAAAGTTTTTAGCATATGCTATTTAATCTTTATAGAATAGCTTTATGATTCTTGATATAATCTGAAAATCTATTTTTTTAAAGCAAGCATTATTTTTTTGCAAAAAATAAAAAACTAAGAATCACGTATAAGCTGATTCTTAGCTTCAAAATAAATTATTTAGTTATAAATTACTAAATTCAAAATCATCCTCAAAAACTTGAGCTGTGTCAGGCGCCTTTTTGTGTTTCAAAATGTGCAGAGCTTTTTCTTTCTTCTTTAAACTCTATCCATAAATCTCTAGCTGCATTCATAGTGATTCTAGGAACATTTCTTTCTGCAAATAGCTCCGCATACCATCTTTTTGCATCTTCATAATCGTTAAGTCTTCTACTTAGCTCTGCAAGAGTATAAAGCATAAAATATCTTTTGTAGCCTATAGCTTCAAAATCTTCGTTGATATAGCACTTTTTATAGTTGTCATAGCTTAGCTTAAGATAGTTCATTTCACCTTCAATATTTCCTTGCTCTCTGTAAAGCCAAGCTATTTTCAAAGACAATCCTGCTTTTACATAATATGGCTCTTCTATTAGTTGGGCAATATATAGTCCTAGTTTTAACGTTCTCAGTCCATCCTCATGAGTTCTTTCACCTGTAAGTCTAGTAAAATCCTTTATATTTAGAAGGTACTGAATAATCTTTTCTGTTTTCTGTATATTAAGCCTCTTGTTTGCATTCTCTCCAAAGGCATATCCACAGTGTGGGCAGATGTTTATTTCATAGTGGTAAGGATTTACCCCTTTGTATATTTTATGATTATCAGATTCTACCTTTTCTACTCTTAATTTAGAACTGAGGGGTTTTTTAGTTGTAAAATTTGACTTGCAATTTGGACAAGCATATTTTTTATCGTATAGTAAAATCATTTTACATCCCTCCTAACTAAAACTATACACCCAGAAATTATCTTAGTCAATAGTACTATGTTAAATTAGGCATAAAAATAAATTTATGGGTCTAAAGGGACTAATTACCTATCACGATTATTTGACAACCTCTGACATCAAGCTAGTGTAAAAAGCAATTATATCTTCTTTAGTTTCGAAGCTTCCTTGTGCCTTATCTTTTGAACCTCCGCCTTTTCCATTATAGGTTTTTATATTTGATTTAAAAAACTGTCCTAGATTTATGGCGTCATTTTTTGTAACAGCAGTAATCTTATTATCAATCGTAGTTGCAAGAATAACTGTATTTGATTTTTCAAGCAAAATAGACTCTATATGAGCTAGTGTAGGAAAATCTATATCGTCAAAAATAAGAGCTATCGTTTCATCGGCCTTTATATTAAGTGAAATATTTTTTGCAAGATCTTTTCTTATTATATCACTTTGCTTCTTTA
>CAZFTH010000143.1:0-4038 GCA_964521745.1 uncultured Peptostreptococcaceae bacterium | reverse complement strand
ATAATTATTAAAGGGCAGCTATATAGCTACCCTTTAATTTTTTTGAAGTAGAATTTTAGATTCAAAAATTTAAAAATCTAAAATCTAACTGAGAGAATTAATTTTTTAGCATTATTTCATTACCCTCTATTACGATTTTATTTATAGCGTTTATATCTACTGGCTCCATAAAAGTCCATACATAGGTAGCTTTTGTTTTGCTAGACATATTAGATCCGCCACTTAAAAAAATCTCGCTTCCCGACTTGTCAAAAACCTTTAAATTTACATATCCATTATTAGGATTTTTACCGTTGAGATTAAGCTCAATAGATATAGGAGAAATAGAAACAGATTCAACTATAGATTCTTCATCATCTATTTTAATTTTTTCATCAAGCTTAATTTTCTTGTTTGTAACTTTATAATTTGCATTAAATGGTATCTTCCATACTCCTTGAGTTTTGTTTAGCTCTTTAGAATACCATCCCGATAAGTCATACTTTTTTAGCTCTTCTGGCGTAGAAATATCATATACATAATAGCCATAAGAGCTATCCTGATTCGAAGCGCTTTCAAAAATATTGTAGATAGGGTTTATATCAGTCTGACTCGAGCCTTTACTCTGTACTTTTGGTGATAAGGTGGGACCGAAGGATTGTCTTTGATTAATAAATCTTGTCACGATATGGAGCTTTCCATCTACAAAAGCAATATTATCTATAAATACTCCATCCAAATCCTCAAACATTTGCCTATCTAAACCTCGTGGCTGAAGCTTATGGCTAGGTATGTTATTCGCATATTCTGTCTGGTACATATCCTCTTTATTTTCATTAGCCCATTTTATTTCCTCTGAGTTGTCGACTATAGTCTGCTTGTAATTTGCAGTGCTCTCAGTATATAGCTTATATAAATCTAGCTTGCTTTTAGATAGATTATCTAAAGATACTGGATTTAGTTCTTCTATTATATTTTCGATTACCATTTCTCCAGTTTCACCAGCAATTTTATCATTTTCTGACATTACTACAAATAACCGAGGATTTTTTCCAAAATCCTCATCCTCACTGTTAACAACCCTCCACGACATACCGCTTCCACTGTTTTCTACTCCAATATTTTGATTAAACCAAACGAATTTAGGTCTATTTATTTTTATTTGAAATTGTTCAAAGGCTATATTGTTTCCTTTAAACGCTCTTCCATTTGTATTTTCAAAATCAATTACAAAATAGGCGTTTTTTTCATCTCCAGCCATTGAAACTAAGGTGGCTTTTATACCATTTAGCTGAGCACTTCGCTGAGGATGTGTACTGCTTTCGTCCAAATATTGGCTTTTATTATCAAACAAATCCTTAAAGGCTTCATTTTTATCTAATGCATATACAGAGGTCGTAAGCACAGCCATCGTTAAAAAAACAGTTATTATTGACTTTTTATTAAAGATATTTCTCATATTTATCCCCCTTTAGATTTATATATCTTTAAGTATAGTTTAGATTATTTGGTAATAAATTACAAAATTAAAACAAAGGGTTACTATATTTTAAAGCTAGATATAAAATGATTAAAAATTCATGAAATTTCATGGCAATCTTACTTTATTAACAATAAAAAATCTCATTTCCATATTAATAGAAACGAGATTTTTACAAGTCAATAATCTTATTTTTAACCTTTATATTCTATGTTTAATCTTCGAAAGCTTCCTGAACCTTCCACTCTTTCCAAACATTTCCTACTAGGCCTGGTCCTGGCTTAAGAGTTTTCTTACCTGGTTTCCATCCTGATGGTGTAACTTCTGTTCCACCACTATTTCTAACATGCTGAAATGCCTTTACTTGTCTTATCAATTCAGATACATTTCTTCCAACTGGAGGAGTTACAACTTCAAAAGCTTGCACTATACCATCTGGGTCAATTAAAAATCTTCCTCTTGTTTCTACTCCAGCATCTTCATCATAGATACCATAAAGTTTTCCTATGCTTCCATCTTGGTCAGATAGCATTGGGAAAGGAATATCCTTATTAATCATTTTTGATAGTTCTTGATCATTCCATACTTTGTGTACAAAAACACTATCAACACTGATAGAGAGAACTTCTACCCCTAGGCCTTGAAGTTCATCATACTTTTCAGCAACTGCTGAAACTTCTGTAGCTCAGACAAATGTAAAGTCTCCTGGATAAAAACATAGCACTAACCACTTTCCTTTATATTCAGATAAATCTACATTTGCAAACTGCCCCTTATAATATGCTGGTGCACTAAAATCTGGTGCTGGTTTTCCTACTCTAATCATAGATTGTTTCTCCTCCTTTTGAATAAATACTTCATTTCCTGTGATTTCTTCTTTAGGTACATTTTTCTTAACTGCTGGACGCTGGCATCCTGCTTTAAATTGTTCAGGCATCTAATCCCTCCTTCTCCATTTATAAATATATAATTAAAACTATGAGCTTATTATTAAAAAATATTTATTGATACGGGATACTGACTTCAGCTCATTAACGCAAGCAATTTTTTACTATATTATTAAAAATGGTCTTAACTTTAATAAGCAAAATCTATAATTGCTATAAAATTTATCTATACTTAGATTTTAATCCATAATTTCGTAAAACTCAATACTTTTTTATAATATTTTCTTTTTTGTAATCTATACATTTTCAGTAAATTATTCTCTTTTTATGAAATTTGCCTTTGCTTGTTAAAGAGAAATATTTATGTGATAATAGAAAAAATACTAAATTCAGGAGGAAATCATGAAGAAAATTATTGTATTTGGAAGTAAGCATTGCCCAGATTGTCAGCCTATGCAGGATTATTTAAAGGAAAATAATATAGATTTTATATACCTTGATATCACTGAAAATATGTTCTATCTAAAAACCTTTCTAAAGCTTAGAGATACAAGAGAAGAATTTGCTGAGATAAAAGCTAAAGGGCTAGTTGGAATTCCTTGCGTAAATGTAAATGATGGAGAAGCACTTTATTTTGAAAAGCCTTCTATAGAGTCGTTAATATAAGAAAATTTCATATAAGCTAAAGGAGAAAAAGATGAAAAGCAAAAATATTCTACTTATTAATGACCTTCCAGGCTATGGTAAGGTAGCGCTTTCAGCTATGCTCCCTATATTGTCTAAGATGGGTTATAGTCTTTATAATCTTCCTACTGCACTGGTGTCCAATACTCTTGATTATGGGAAGTTTGAAATTTTAGATACTACTTCTTATATGGAAAATACCATTAAAGTTTGGAATGAATTAGGGTTTCAATTTGACTGTATATCTACTGGATTTATTCTATCTAGTAAGCAAGTAGATATAATAACTAGCTATATTAAGTCGCAAAACAACCCAAATCTTCTTGTTGTAGTTGATCCTATTATGGGTGACGATGGAAAGCTCTACAATGGAATAACTCACGAAACTGTTACTCATATGAAAGAGCTTTCTAGCTATGCTGATATTTTGATTCCAAACTACACAGAAGCAGCTTTTATAGCAGGTTTATTTACAGATAAACCCAGCTTAACAAAATCTGAGATTAATGCTTTAATCGATAAGCTTGTATCCCAAGGCTCAAAATCTGTAGTAATAACAAGTATTATTGAAAAAGATTCAAACAATCACTTCGTTTGTGGCTATGATGACAAATCAAAAACTTACTTTTATCTGCCTTATGACTATATTCCAGTGAGATTCCCTGGAACTGGCGATATATTTTCTGCTGTAATGGTAGGAGAACTTTTAAAAGGAACTTCATTAGAACTAAGTGTAAAAAAAGCAATGGATATAGTAGCTAGGCTGATAGAAAAGAATATAGATAGCCAAGATAAGTTCAAAGGAATATTTATAGAAAAAGATTTGGACAGCATTTTATAAATCGCAAAAAAAAATGACAGGATAGCTTCCTGTCATTTTTTGTATTTAAGGTGTCTTAACAATGCATTAGAAGGTATAAATTATTCTGTTACTAGTTGTAAGTCAACTGGAACAAAGTCTTCTACGCTTTCACCATCTAATAATTTCTTAGCAGTTTCAACGCCTAG
>CAZFTH010000142.1:0-4149 GCA_964521745.1 uncultured Peptostreptococcaceae bacterium | reverse complement strand
TGAGACTAAGTGGCTCAGGCGGCCAGGGGTTAATCTTAGCAGGAATCATATTAGCGGAAGCAGCAATAAATCAAGGTTTAAATGCAATTCAAAGTCAGTCTTATGGGCCAGAGGCTAGAGGAGGAGCTAGTAAAGCAGAAGTAATAATTGGAGATGAAGAAATATTTTTTCCAAAAGTAAGAAAACCAAACATTTTACTTGCTCTATCTCAAAAAGCTTTTGACCAGTATATTCATGATTTGGATTCGAAATCTATAATTGTTGTTGACGAAAGTATACAAACTAATGGTAAAATAGAAGTAGAAGAAATTTATAAATTACCTATACTTAGTATTGCAACTGAAAAAATTGGAAAATCTATGGTTGCAAATATTGTAGCTTTAGGTGTTCTAACACAGCTTATTCCAGAACTTGAAAGACAATCTGTATTAAATGCTATACTGCAAAGAGTTCCACAAGGGACAGAAAATCTTAATAAAACAGCATTTGAAGAAGGGATAAAGCTAATAAAATAATAATAAAAGGGGATTTGCATATGGGTAGTGAATCGGAAAAAAAAGATTTAATATCATTAATCCAAGGAAAATTTTCTAAACTTAGCAAAGGTCAAAAAATAATTGCTCAATTTATATTAATAAATTATGATAAGGCAGCTTTTATGACAGCGGCTAAATTGGGAGAAACAGTAGGAGTAAGCGAATCTACAGTGGTAAGGTTTGCTAATGCTCTTGGATATAGTGGCTATCCATTGTTACAAAAATCCTTACAGGAATTAATTAAAACAAAACTTACAACTGTACAAAGAGTTGAAATGTCCAAGGAATATTCTAGTGATTTTGCTATACTTAAGAAAGTTTTAAAAGCGGATATTGAAAATATAAA
Source organism: uncultured Peptostreptococcaceae bacterium (assembly GCA_964521745.1). Lineage (GTDB taxonomy): Bacteria > Bacillota > Clostridia > Peptostreptococcales > Filifactoraceae > Acetoanaerobium. Next base: position 3,267 of record CAZFTH010000142.1, on the reverse strand, counting down.
AGGTACTCTAGATGAAATTAATCCATCATCTTTTGAAAGTGTAATAAATCAATTATTAACTGCCAAAAAAATATATATAGTAGGTCTTCGTAGTTCAGCTGCTATTGGAGAATATTTGAGTTTTTATCTAAATTTAATTTTAGATAATGTTGTTCTAGTTAACTATGGAATTAGTGATGTTTTTGAGCAAATATTAAAGGTTGGCGAAAAAGATTTAGTAATAGGAATTAGCTTTCCTAGATACTCAAAACGTACTTTTGAATTACTTCAGTATGCAAAAGAACAAGGAGCTGAGATTGTTTCTATTACAGATAGTCATTTATCACCTATAGCTACTTTATCAGATGAAACATTAATAACTAGAAGCAATATGGCATCTTTTGTAGATTCTTTAGTTGCTCCATTAAGTGTTGCTAATGCGCTTATAGTAGCGGTAGGGATGAGAAAAAAAGAAGAAATAACTAGATATTTTGATAAATTAGAAGAAATATGGAAAGAATACAAAATATACGATGAAAAATAAAAGACAATTGACAATTTATTTTTAAAAAATATTACAATGCGTATATTAATAGTGTACAATAAGTATAAAAAGAGAAATATAATATATTTCTCTTTTTTGTTGCTGATTTATTTATTGCATGAGAAATGTAAAATTAAATCAAGTATAATATAAATTATATGAGGGGAAATATATGAATACATATTATATAGTAAGACATGGGAAAACTGTTTGGAATACTGAAAAAAGAACTCAAGGACAAAAAAATTCTGAATTAACAGAGCAAGGCATTGAGCATGCAAGGCAGTTCGCGAAAAAAATTACTCATATGCATATTGATGAAATATATTCATCTGATTTAAAAAGAGCTTATGAAACAGCAAAGATAATTAGGCCATCTTCAGAGATTCATTTAGAAAAAGGTTTTAGAGAAATTAATTTTGGTTTATGGGAAGGCTTAACTATAGAAGATATTCAAAAAAATTACTCAGAGCTTTATTTAGATTGGCAAACATCTCCAGAAAAAGTTGCTTTTATTGAAGGAGAGAAGATTATAGATGCATTTGAACGCGTAAGTAAGGCTTTTTGGGAAATAGATTCGAAACATGAGAATAAGCATATATTAATAGTAGCTCATGCTATGGTAATAAAGCTACTTTTAGTTGGAATTTTAGATGCTCCTATTAATAAAATCTTTAATATTGTTCAAGGAAATTTAGCTATGAATATTATAAAAACAAAAAATAAAAAAGCAACAATAATTACAATGAATGACACTTCATATTTAGATTAATAGATAAAGAGGTATGTATATGATAATAGCTATAGATGGGCCTGCAGGAGCAGGGAAAAGCACAATTGCAAAAAAAATTGCTCATAAATTAAATTTTTTATATATTGATACAGGAGCTATGTATAGAGCTTTTACTTATGAAATTCTGAATAAAGGAATACCTTTTGATGATGTAAATCAAATAATAAAAATATTAGAAGAAACAAATATTAGTTTTAATAATAAAGAAATAATGTTAAACAATAATAGTGTAACAAATGAAATAAGAAGTAAACTTGTAACAAGCAATGTGTCTGCTCTTTCAGCTATACCACAAGTTAGAGAAAAGCTTGTATATCTCCAAAGACAAATTGCAAGCAATTGTAATAGTATACTTGATGGTCGAGATATTGGAACTGTTGTATTTCCAAATGCAGATTTTAAATTTTTTTTAACAGCAAGTGTACAAGTTAGAGCTCTTAGACGTTATAATGAATTGGTTAATATAGATAAGGCTGTTAATATAGAAGAAATTAAAAGCGATATATTAAAAAGAGACATGATGGATTCAAGTAGAAAAACGTCTCCTCTTATCAAGGCTGATGATGCTATTGAGATTGATACAAGTGATAAAAATATAGATGAAGTTGTAGAGATTATTTTAAAATATGTTGAAGGAATTAAAAAAAATGAATCTATATAAATTATTAACATCAATTATAAGACCTCTTTTTTCTCTACTATATAAAATAGAAATTAAGGGGGAGCAATATTTACCAGAAGAAGGGGCATATATAGTTGCGGCTAATCATATTCATAACTTTGATCCGGTTTTGCTTGCTTGTTTTCTAAAAAAAAGAGAAATTCATTATCTTGCAAAGAAAGAATTATTTAAGTATACATTTTTTGCTAAAATATTTGATAAAGTAGGAGTTATTCCTATCGATAGAAATAAAAATGATATAAATGCAATAAAAAAAGTATTGAAATTGTTAAAGTCTGGAGAAATATTAGGAATTTTTCCTCAAGGGACTAGGGTGAAATCAAATGATGAAGATTCTGCAAAGGCTGGATTGGGTATGTTTTCTATAAAAACAAATACACCTATAATACCTGTAAGAATTGACGGAAATTATAAATTTTTTAGTAATATTACAATTACTATATTTGATGTGTATATGCCAGATGATGAGTATAAAGATAACCCCAATCAAGAAAATTATATAAATATTTCTAATAAAGTAATGGATATTATTAAATTATCACAAAAGGAGTAAGGTATGAAAGTTATATTAGCCAAACATGCAGGATATTGTTTTGGAGTAAAAAGAGCAGTTGAACTTGCGATTAAAACAGCGCAAGAAAGCAGTGGAAAAGTATATACTTTAGGGCCTTTGATTCACAATAATGAAGCAGTTGATATGCTTCAAAGTATGGATATATTTTCAACTAATAATATAAAAAAAATAGATATGAATAATGTAATTATAAGATCACATGGAGTAAAAAAAGAGATTTATGATTATTGCGAAAAGAATAATATTAATTTAACTGATGCAACTTGTCCTTTTGTTAAAAAAATACAAAAAATTGCTTACGAAATGTATAATAAAGGGTATAATATCATTATCATAGGAGATAAATCACATCCAGAAGTTCAGGGGATAAATGGTTGGTGCGATAATAGGGCTAGTATTGGTAAGAGTATAGAAGATTTTAAATCATTTACTTTTAATAAAAATGAAAAATATTCTGTTGTAGTTCAAACTACCATGTCTCATGAAATTTTTTTTGATATTAAAAACTATTTATTGACATTAAAATTAGATTTAGTATTTAATAATACTATTTGTTTTGCAACTAAGGAACGTCAGCAAGTTGTGTTAGAACTTTCCAATATGGTAGAAGCCATGGTGATTGTAGGAGGCAAACACAGTTCAAATACAAAAAAATTAGCAGAAATATCAAAAAAAAATTGTGATACTTTTTTAAT
>CAZFTH010000141.1:0-4151 GCA_964521745.1 uncultured Peptostreptococcaceae bacterium | reverse complement strand
TGGAAGCTTTCCTTCATATTCCTGAACTATAGTAAAGGTAGGACTGGTTATATAGTCTTCTATCCCCATTCCCCTCGCTATAGATTGAGTCATCATAGTCTTTCCAGCGCCCAAATCTCCAGTTAAAGCTAAAACATCATTGGGCTTTAGAAGCTTTCCTAGCTTTTCACCTATATATTTAGTCATTTGTTCATCTATTAAATAAATCATATCTTCTCCTAGCTTTTAAAAATCAAAAATATTAAACCTTAACCTTAGTATTATAACAAAAATAGGCAAAAAATAACATCCACTCTCTTTATAATTAATTTTAGTAAGCCAGAATATACTTAAAACCTTGTTTTTATAACCAATTTTTTATACAAAATAAAAGCTCTTCTTAATTTAGACTATAGAGTAGATAACTAGTCTTAATAAAAAGAGCCTATGGTGCAAAGCAACTATTTCTTCTTTAAAATCGGTGTAACTTTTTTATAAAGTAAGGCAGTAATAACTGATATCAATATCCCTTTAAAGATATTAAAGGGGATTACTCCATAAAGCACTAGAGTTAATTTATCATGGATTGCTGAGTTTACAACTGTTCCTAGGTTGATAATAACATCTATCGGCATGATATTTGAGTAAAAAGGAATGATTAGGAAATAGTTTGAAAGTGCTCCCACAATAGCCATAACTATAGTTCCTGCTATACTTCCGATTATTGCACCTTTTTTACTTCTCATAGCATGGTATATACTACTTGAAACTAATACAAATGAGCCTCCAACTATAAAGTTAGATATCTCTCCTACTCCTCCTGTGCTGTTATCAAACATAAAGTGTAGAATGTTTTTAATCAGCTGAATCATTATTCCTGCTACTGGACCTAGTGCAAATCCACCAATAACTGACGGAATATCTGCAAAATCAATCTTTAAAAAAGCTGGAAATATTGGTAGTGGTAGATTCATAAACATTAGTATAAAAGACATTACTCCAAGTATAGAAATCTTGACCATGTTAGATGTACTGATAGCTTGCTTTTTTGTTACTGCTTTTTCCATTATAATTCCTCCTAAAAAATATAAGTAAAATATAATTAAGAAGATAAGTCTCTGCCTCTACGCAACCACATATTGCAAATAAGAGCAGAAACCCTTTTACTATTTAAAATTAAAAAAGCCTGGAAATAAAATTATCTCCAGGCTTACTAATAGCATAATAAATAGCTTATCTTCTCCCATCCAGACTTTACTGTCGGTCTTGGAATCTCACCAAGTCAACTGCATATGCAGCTCGCGGACTTTACCGCCGGTCGGGAATTTCACCCTGCCCTGAAGAAATATTAAGTTGTATATTTATAGTATACCTATTTGCTCTATAATTGTCAATGATAATCATTAGTCAAACTTAATCTTATTAAGCTTTTTTCATAGAAAGCGAAACTTTACCTCTTTGTCTATCTATATCAATTACTCTTACTTCAACAACATCTCCTACAGACACAACCTCCATAGGATTTTTCACATATTTGTCAGATAGCTGGGATATATGAACGAGACCATCGTTTTTGATACCGATATCCACAAAAGCTCCAAAATCTACTACATTACGAACTGTACCTTGAAGTATCATTCCTATTTCTAAATCCTCTAGCTTTAAAATATCAGATCTAAGTATAGGAGCCATTGCTCCCTCATCTCTGATATCACGCCCAGGCTTAGAAAGCTCTTTTACTATATCTCTAAGTGTAGGAAGTCCTATTTCTAGCTCCTGAGCTATATCTCTTAGGCTTAGCTCTTCTACTTTTGAAGTAAACTCAGTTTTTTCTGGATACTGAGCATCCTCTTTAGATATGCCCATCTTTTCAAGTAAAGCATAAGCCGCCTTGTAAGATTCTGGATGCACTCCAGTTCTATCTAGAACCTCGCCAGATTCCTTTGCTCTTAAAAAGCCTGCACACTGCTCGTATGCAGCAGGGCCTAATCTTGCAACCTTAAGCAATTGCTTTCTAGTAGAAAACTTTCCATTTTCATCCCTGTATTTTATGATATTTTTAGCTATCGTTTTATTAATTCCAGCTACATATGAAAGAATAGCATAAGATGCTGTGTTCAAATCTACACCTACACGGTTTACACTGTCCTCTACTATTCCAGTAAGCACTTCAGAAAGTCTCTTTTGATTTACATCGTGCTGATACTGGCCTACTCCTATATGCTCTGGGTCTATCTTTACTAGCTCTGATAGAGGGTCCTGGAGTCTTCTAGCTATAGATACAGCTCCACGAATTGATACGTTAAGCTCTGGAAGCTCTTCCTCTCCTAGTGCAGACGCTGAGTAAACAGATGCTCCAGCTTCACTTACTATTATAAAGCTTACTTTTCTTGAGCTTTCTTTTACTATATCAGCAACTATAGCTTCAGATTCCCTAGACGCTGTTCCATTACCTATAGCAATTATATCTATATTGTGTTTATCAATTAACTTAAGTATTTCTTTCTTAGTTTCTGCTACTTTATTTTGTGGCACTGTAGGATACACTGTTGTAGTATCTAGAACCTTTCCTGTCTCATCAACTACAGCTATCTTACAGCCAGTACGGTAAGCCGGATCCCAGCCTAGTACAGTTTTTCCATAAAGTGGAGACTGCATAAGAAGGTTTCTAAGATTCTCGCCAAAAACAGCAATAGCTCTCTCTTCTGCCATCTCTGTTATGCTAGTTCTTAGCTCTCTTTCTAGAGATGGAAGCATCAATCTATTTAAGCTATCCTTTATAGTATCTGTCATGACAGCTTTATGGATATCAGATTTTACGTAAGCTCTTTCTGATACCTCAGTTATCTTGTCTACAGGATAATTTAGTTTAACTTTTAAGATATCTTCTTTTTCACCACGGTTCACCGCCAGTACTCTGTGGGCTGGCATCTTACTGCATAACTCAGAGTATTCATGATACATTTTGTATACTAGGAAGTCTTCTTTTTCTTCACTGCCTTTTTTAGCAGATGTTTCAAGTACAGCTTCCCTAAATACTATAGCTCTTAGCTTCTTCTTTAGCTCAAAATCGTCAGCAATAGTCTCAGCCACTATATCCATAGCTCCTGCTATTGCATCTTCTATACTAGCTACACCTTTTTCTTCATCTAGGAAACTTTCTGCTTCTTTATATACATCCTTTTGTCCTAGAATTAAAATTTCACTAAGAGGCTCAAGACCTTTTTCCCTAGCAACAGTGGCTCTAGTTCTCTTTTTCTGCTTAAATGGTGCATAAATATCTTCGACTTCTTGAAGAGTATTTGCTAGCTCTAGAGATTTTTGTAGCTCTTCAGTTAGTTTTCCTTGCTCTTCGATTAGTCTTTCTACCTGTTCCTTGCGCTCGATGAGATTTTTTAGATATTTAAGTCTCTCATCAAATTGCCTAAGAACAGTATCAGTCATTTCACCTGTTTGTTCTTTCCTATATCTGGCTATAAAAGGAATCGTTTTTCCTTCGTCTATAAGAGCAAGTGTGTTTTCTACCTGAAAAGGCTTAAGATTAAACTCTTGCTGCAATATTTTAACTATATCCATAACTGGCTCCTTTTTGATAGATTTGCTCTTTGATATTTTTTATTTAGCCTTTATCCCAATCCTTTGAATCTGAATAGATAGATATATCACTTTTACCATAAGTCATACCAGCGTAAACATTAGGCCTTGCTGACTTAGATTGGATACTAGGAGCTTTTTTAGCTTCTAGTTCTTGTAGCTGTTTAGATAACTCTCTCCACCCATCTCTAAGAGGTATGATAATTTTTATAGCTTCATCTAATATTTGCGTGTCTTTTCTAATCACAGAATCAGTCATCAATTTATTAATGTATAGATATAACTGTTTTGTGGTAAGAGAAACGTCATCTTCCTCCTCACCCATAGTTGCGGTGAGGTGGGAGATTATCTCTCTGTTATGATCTATTTTATCATTTAATAAATCAATATCTTTATTTAAGATAGCATTTTTAGCCTCTTCTAGATTTTCTATCATAGCCTCATAAGCTAAGGCTACCATCTGCTCACCTGTATAGGTGGCTATTTTTACAGCTAAATCATCTTTATATGACATTAAAACTTACCGTTGCATAAAACTTATAAAAAGTTATAAATACATTACATTTTATATGACAAGT
>CAZFTH010000140.1:0-4156 GCA_964521745.1 uncultured Peptostreptococcaceae bacterium | reverse complement strand
TTTATGAAACCCTAATATTCAACACAGCCATAGCGGATATGATGTCATTGATAAATGAAATTTATGACATAGGTGGAATAACTAAAAAGGACTATCAAACATTCTTGATTTTATTAAATCCAGTTGCTCCTCACGTTACTGAAGAACTATGGCAGCTTATGGGATTTGATGGATTCTTAAATGAAGCTCCATGGCCAAAACATGATGAATCAAAGCTTGTAGAGTCTACTATAGAGATACCTGTTCAGATTAATGGAAAGGTAAGAGGCAAGATAGTAGTAGCAGCAAACATATCTCAAGATGAAGTAATCAAAATGGCAAAATCTGATTTAGTTGTAAAAGATATGTTAGACGGAAAAGAAATTAAGAAAATAATTTATGTTCCAGGAAAAATATTAAATATAGTTGTATAAATAGTATTAAAATAATTGCAGATAAGAAATTAAGCTTCTATCTATGAAAACTATAATCGTTGTTAGTATGTATATTTGGTTTATAAAAATACTAACAACGATTATTTTTTTGCAAAAATTTAATTAGTAATAAATTTATTTTACTTTGACTTGAGATTTTATTACATCGTAACCAAGCATTGTTATTGCTTTTTCAACCTCTTCAATTGATATTTTCTCATCGTCAAAATTAAACTTAACCTTACTAGCGTTAAAAAGTACATTAACGCTTTCTTTTTCTACATTACTCAATGATTTTACTGCGTTTTCAATTTTTTGAACACATGATGGACAAGCTAATGTCTCCAATTGAATCGTTGCTTTTTTCATTTTTCTCTTCCTCTCTCCTTATAATTTATAACTCATTAATCTCATACCGTTTAGAATCACCACCAAGATACTAGCTTCGTGGACTAACATACCGATTGACATATTCATCCACTTGCTAAAAAAAACACTAGCAAGTAAGAAAAATACAACACCAACTGCAATTAATATATTTTGTTTCATATTTCTAGCGGTAGCTTTTGTTAGTCCAAGTGCATGAGGTAACAGACTGAAATCTGAGTTCATTAGCACAACATCAGATGTTTCTATGGCTATATCAGTTCCGCTACCCATTGCAATTCCGATATTTGCTAAAGCTATAGAGGGGCTGTCATTTACACCATCACCTACAAAAGCTACTATTTGTTTATCAGTTTCAATCAATTTCTTGATGTAGGCGGATTTATCTTCGGGAAGCATATTACCATAGGCTTGTGTCAAACCAAGCTCTTTACTTACTATATCGACAGTACCTTGATTATCACCTGAAAGCATAACTAAATTTTTGATTCCAAGTTTTTTAAGCTTTTTTAAATCTTCTTTTACGTTAGGTCTTATCTGATCTCGTATACCCATTAAAACTTTAAGCTCATCATCTACTGCTGTAAGAACAAGTGAACTTCCATTTTTTTCAAAATTCGAAATGTCGATTTTCGCTTTTTCACTTATATTTACATTTAATTCATACATGAGGGCCACATTACCAACAGCTATTTGATGACCATTAACACTAGCAGTGATTCCTCCTCCTTTAATAACTTTTGTATTGTAAACTGAATAGAAGGTGGTTTCACCAATTCCTTTTAATATTGCTTTAGCAAGAGGATGGTCTGATTCGCGTTCGATACTAGCAAGATAACTTAAAGCCTCTGTGTGGTTATCGCCATAATAAGCCTGCATCTCAACTGATGGGTTGCCTAAGGTAAGAGTACCTGTTTTATCAAATACAATAGTGTCTAGTTTACTAAAATCTCCAATCACTTCACTACCTTTTAGTAAAATTCCATGCTTTGCTCCATTTCCTATTCCAGCTACATTTGATACAGGTACACCTATTACCAATGCACCAGGGCATCCAAGTACTAAAATGGTTATAGCTAGTTCCAAATTCTGTGAGAATATCCATACAAGGATACCTAGAAGGAGTACACTTGGAGTATAATATTTTGAGAATTTATCTATAAAACGCTCTGCTTCTGATTTTGAATCTTGAGCTTCTTCTACAAGTTCTATGATTTTTCCAAATGTAGTATCTTCACCTATACGCTCTGCCACGATTTGAATTGTTCCATTATCCATAATAGTACCTGCAAATACATTTGAGCCTTTTTCTTTCGAAACGGGAAGAGATTCCCCAGTAATGCTTGCTTCGTTTATACTGCCTTCACCGGACGCTACACGACCATCAACTGGGATTTTCGCCCCAGTTTTGACCATTAAAATATCACCAATGTCAACTTCTTCTATAGAAACCTCTTCAAAATTGCCGTGCTGCATTAGTTTTAGAGCACTTTCAGGAGCCATATCAATTAATTCTTTAATTGCAGAGCGAGTCTTATTAAGGGTGCGTTGCTCTAAAAAAGCTCCGAATAGAAAAAGAAATGTTACAATAGCTGATTCTTCAAAGTTTTGCAGGAAAAATGCACCAACTACAGCGATAGTAACCAAAACATCAATACTCACAACCTTCACTCTCAATGCTTGATATGCCTGAATTGCAATAGGTGATAAACCTAGAACAGAAGCAGCAAACAAAGACCAAACCGCTATGATCTCACTTTTAAATAAAAGTTCACTTGTAAAAGCAGTGATAATTAAAATAAAACTAACCAGAGCTATGCGATTTTTTTGACTAAGAATGAATTTTTGCATTTTCTCACCTTCTTTTTATCTCTTTGTATTCTAGTGTAATGCATGATATGCTTTATCCAATTCTGATAGCATATTATAAACAGCTTCATAACTTTCGCATACACCATTTGGAACGGAATAATTATTTGTTATTTCACGAAGTTTTTGAAATTCAGAGCTTAAATCTGAAAGATTTGAATCTGATGATTTTATTTTCTTAGCAAGTGAGTCATAATATTTATGAACTTCATAAAATTCAGGATGAGTTTTTCCATGAACTTTTGAAACCACAGGGACATACTTCTCTAATGTTTGAAAATGTTTAGTCGCTAATCGTAAAAATAATGGATTATTTGTCATTTGATGTTCATCTCCTTTATTTGAAATAGATTTATTTTTCTATGTTAAGTATACTATTAGTGATAAATAAAATATTTGATCCAAATCAAAAATGAAAAAATTATATTTAGATACCATAATCTTATTTATGTAAAAATATAGATTCAAGTTGGTTATGAATGGAGGGAATGTAAATGAAATGCTGTCATCATAGCGAAGACCATGTAATTTGCATAGAACATGTACCGATATTTGCAAGTCTAAACTCAGAAGAAAAAATGGAGATTGTAGAAATAGCTTCATCACGTAGCTATGAAAAAGGAGAAATAATATACAGAGCAGGAGATGAAGGAGGGACTCTCTTTGTGCTTTATACTGGGAAAGTAAAACTTTTTAGATTGAGCATGAGTGGGAAGGAACAGGTTTTACGTTTAGTGGAACAAGGAGAGTTTATGGGAGAGTTATCACTTTTTTCTTCACTTCCTCTAACGGATAATGCTCAAGCACTTGAAAGTACAACTATGTGTGTTTTAGAAGGAGAAAAATTAAAAGCTCTAATGATAAAATATCCGTCAATTGCATTTAAAGTAATGGATGAACTTTCTCGTAGATTAGAAATGGCGGAAAATCGTATTGAAGATATTAGCCTCAGCTCAGTTTCTCATAGGGTAGCTAAAGCAATTATGGAGCTATCAAATGGTAAAGAACAGTTCTCACTACCTATGACTAAAGGAGATTTAGCTTCTCAACTTGGAATGACACAAGAAACATTGAGTCGTAAGCTAGCTTTATTTCAGGAAGAAGGATTAATATTATTAAAGGGACATAGAAAAATAATTATTAAAAATAAAGAACAATTAAAAGCAGCAAGTATAGAAGAAAATTAGTTATAAGAGACAAGGGGAAATGATGTATAGTACTTCTATGCTTTAAGTGTGTAATAAGAATTATGATATACTTATAACTAAATCACAGTATAATCGCAAGATTAAGAGGTAGAATATTATGAAAAAATATATTAGATTAAGTATAGAAACTGAAGATAAGATAGGAGTAACTCTAAAAATTCTAGGTAAAATTTATTCTAGACATATCAGCCTAAATTCAGTTGAAGTGTTTTCTAAAAGAGTAAATATCCAGATTGAGGATATTAAAAGTCAGGAAATTCAAGATATTACAAATGATTT
>CAZFTH010000139.1:0-4171 GCA_964521745.1 uncultured Peptostreptococcaceae bacterium | reverse complement strand
CTCTTTCGAGGCTGTTTGTTTTGCCCTCTCGCTGAGGACATGTATTAATATATCACGAGCCTAGTTAAGCGTCAACACTTTTTTCAAAGTTTTTTTTAATCCACAGTCATGTGAATTTTTACCAGCTCCAGACTTTACTTTTTCCAAAGCATTCATTTGTTTTCCACAATTAATCCACAAAAATAAAAAAATACTGCTTAAAAAGTCCAATTCAATACTATAGCCTAATCTTACAAAACTATAATATTTCACTTTACTACTTTCTAAGCAGCTACTTAATTTATAACGATTTATTTTTTCGTTGGAATATACTTACTTAATTTTTTACCTTTAGGTAATTTTTCTATTTCATCTTTTGTTATACCTCCAATTAGAATTAGAACCGTAAGGTATACTATAACAGCTAAAATAATAGCTATTATGGTAGATAAAGAATTACCTAATTTATCTACTAAACCCATATGGGTAAGTTTAGCCACTATACCCATTATAAGAGCTGTAACTAAAGGTTTTATCAGAAGATGTTTTATATCAAATTTAATGTTTAAAAGTTTTTTAACCCAGTACAAATCCAAACTAGCCGCTATAATATAAGCAAGTACCGTACCTATAGCAGCTCCTTTTACATTAAGCGATGGAATAGCTGTCAAGGTATATGTACAAAACAATTTAAATATAGCTGCAATAAACAAGTTCATAACAGGAATTTGAGATTTCCCTAAACCTTGAAGAATTCCTGTAAGTGTCTGAATCAAACTAAGAAAAACCACTCCAAGAGACATAAAGAATAAAATTTGTCCTACTGATGAAGGTTCACTTGGATATAAAAGTTGCATTATAGGAGTTGCCAAAACCATAAGTCCTACTCCTGAAGGAAGCCCTAAAAGGATTGCCATTCTAACACTTAACTTTGTATTTTCTTTTACACTTTCCATATCTCTAAGCGCAAAAGCTTGAGATATAACAGGTACTATGCTCATAGCAATAGACATAGTTAATACTTGCGGCAGATTTATTAATGTTGCTGCCATTCCAGTAAGCTGGCCATATAGTGAATTCGCTTGACTTTGACTATATCCAGAAGCTATAAGTCTTTTTATTACAATAGAAACATCTATCATATTCATAATCGGCATTACAGATGCCCCAATTATAATAGGAAGGGCTATCGTTAGCATACTTTTTATTATTACTTTATAGCTTTCTTCTTCAAAGTCTTCACTTTTTAAAAGTTCTTTATCAATTTTGGGTTTATTTATGTAGTATACAAATAAAATGAAAACCATTCCAAAAACTGCTCCTGCAGTAGCTCCAAAAGAACCTCCTGCTGCTGCATATTCTAAACCCCTTGGCATCAAGAAGTAGGCTACTAACAATCCAAATCCAACCCTTGCTGATTGTTCTATTATCTGAGATACAGCTGTAGGTGTCATATTGTTTCTACCTTGGAAGTATCCTCTATAAGCAGCCATAATAGGAACAAATAACAAAGCTGGCGCTAGGGCTAGCATAGAATAGTATGCATTTGGATTATCTAAAGCATTTACTATAATTTTAGCTCCAAAAAAGAAAATAGAAAAAGTAAGTAGTCCCAAAACTATTAGAATTTTCAAAGTCATAGTAAATACTTTATGCGCACCCTTATAATTTCCTATAGCTCTTCTTTCAGAAACCATTTTCGAAATTGCTATAGGAAATCCCGATGTTGATATAGAAAGCAGTAAAACATATATAGGATAGGCTGTCTGATAATAGCCCATACCTTCACTAGTTATCAATCTTCCAAGAGGTATTCTAAAAAAAGCTCCTAAGATCTTTACAATAAGACCTGCAACTCCAAGAACAACAGCTCCCTTTAAGAATGAGTTTTTACTCATGAATTAACCTCCTCACAACAAAAGGCAGGTATTTATTTAAATACCTGCTTTGCAATCAATCATTATTTCTTAAAAAATGTCCCGATTTCCCACCAGTTTTTTCTACTAAAAAGACTTCATTAATTTCCATACTCTTATCAACAGCCTTGCACATATCATATATAGTAAGAGCTGCTACTGTGGCAGCAGTCAAAGCTTCCATTTCTATCCCCGTTTTATAATGGCACTTTGCTACTGCATCAATACGAACCCTATCCTTTCCAACTGCCTTAATGTCAATTTCTACAGTATCTATAGGAAGATTGTGACACATAGGTATAAGCTCATAGGTTTTTTTAGATGCCATAATACCTGCAACTCTAGCACAGGAAAATACATCTCCCTTAGGCATTTTACCTTCACAAATCAATTCTAAAGTTTCTGCTTTCATCTTCACAACCGCTTGAGCTCTAGCTTGGCGTACAGAAATAGTCTTATTTCCTACATCAACCATCTTCACATGACCTTTTTCATTGATATGGGTAAGTTCCATCATTACTACTCCTTTAAACATATCTTTACAATTTAAAGTAAATTAATTATCAGTAGTTTCTTCTTCTGTAGATTCTTCTTGCGGCTTAGTTTCAGTCTCAACAGCTTCAGCAGCTTTTTTTAGAGCATCCTCATTTTTTTCGATTTTAGCACTTTCTTTTAATGAAGCAACAAAATCTAAATAATTGTTTTGAGCTAGTTCATTTTTTATATTTTCTTTCACATCTTCAAATGGAGTAACTTCATTCTTTTTCTCAAATACTTTTATAATATGGTATCCATAAGTAGTTTGAACTAAATCAGACACTTGATTTTCTTCTAAAGAAAATGCTGCATCTTCAAACTCTTTAACCATAACACCTTTTGCAAAGAATCCTAAATCTCCACCATTTACAGCTGAAGCCTCATCTTGCGAATACTCTTTAGCTAAAGTAGCAAAATCATCACCTGATTTCACTTTTTCAAGTATAGATTCAGCTTCTTTTTGAATTTCTGAAATCTTTTCTTCTGGAAGTGGCACAAAATTTTCATCTACAGTTTTTAATAATATATGCGACGCCTTAACTTCATTCACATTGTAATTTTCTTCATTCTCATCATAATATTTTTTCAGTGCTTCTTCAGAAGGTGTGTTTTTTTCCATAAATTTTTCCTTGTATTCAAACACTATACTGTCTGTTTCTAGTTGTTTTTTTAGGAAATCATCAGTTATTCCTTCTTCTTTTAAAAAAGTTTCATAATCTGGCAAGCTCTTTACTTGTTCTTTAAACTGATTAAACTCATTTTCAAACTCTTCAGCATCTAACTCAATATTTTCTTTCTTAGCTTCAGCTAGTATCAACTGATCTTCAACTAACTTTTCTAGCACTTGGTCTTTTAATATCTCATTGTAGGTTTGTCCTTGTCCTGAGTCTTGAGTCCAAATATCAGCGCCTACTGTAGCTTCAATTTGTTTTTTAATAATCGCTAGATTTTTTTCATAATCAGAGTATGAAATTTCTACATCATTTACTTTCGCTGCCCATTCATCAGCAGATGCTGTATTTGAGCAAGCCGCCAAACTAAATATCATCAGCGATGACATTATCAAACTTAATAACTTTTTCACTTAATAATCAACTCCTTAAAATTCATAAAGGTATTATAACATCATTTCTAGGAAGGATGATATGTTTGTAATTAACTTGTAACTTTCCTTTTCCTTAAAGTCTTTTTTCACGCTACTTTCAGGACTTGGACCAACAAAAGAAATAACCGTCTTATTTTGCTTGATTTTTAATATACCTAATTTTTCTCCCAAAGCTTTGATATATGCTATATGCATAAGGTTTCTGACTGGTTCTGGAACATCTGAAAATCTATCTTCCACTTCCTCTTCTATATCATAAAAATCTTGCTTGCTCTCTATAGCTGCTATTTTTTTGTAAATCTCAATCTTACTCATTTCATCGTCGATATAGTTTTCTGGGATATACGCATTGATATCGAGTTCTATTTCCGTGTCCACTTTTTGCTCTACGACCTGTCCTTGAAGATTTCTAATAGCAACATCTAGCATCTTAACGTACAAATCATATCCTATTTCAGTCATGTGTCCATGCTGTCTTTCACCTAGTATATTTCCAGCTCCACGTATTTCTAAGTCTCTCATAGCAATTTTGAATCCACTTCCAAACTCAGTAAATTCTTTAATTGCTTTAAGACGCTTTTCAGACACTTCGGTAAGCACCTTATCCTTTTGATACATAAAGTAAGCATAGGCT
>CAZFTH010000138.1:0-4179 GCA_964521745.1 uncultured Peptostreptococcaceae bacterium | reverse complement strand
GTCATACTCCAGTTGTTATAACCTTTGATGATGGAAATGAAAACAACTTCAGATATTTAGAAAATGGAGAAATTGACCCAACTTGCGCTATAGGAATACTAGAAAGCTTTAAAGCAGATTTTCCAGACTTTAATACTACTGCAACATTCTTCCTTAACCAGCTTGCTTTTGGAAGCAAAAGCCAAGAGGTAGACAAGCTGAAGTTCCTTGCTCAAAATGGTTATTCAATAGGTAACCATACTTTAACTCACTTAGACCTAAAAAAAGCCTCGCCCGAAGACATTCAAAAAGAAATTGCATTACTAAAGTCTACTCACGAGAGCACTTACCCTGAATTAAATATTCAAACATTAGCATTGCCTTATGGAGCAAAACCTTCTGATGAAAATTATTCTCTAACCTATAAGGGTTTATTTGATAATATTTCATATGAAAATATAGCTGTTTTACTTGTTGGCTGGGATCCATATTTTTCTCCATATCACAAAGACTTTGATTTTTCAAAAATCCATAGAGTACGTGCGAGTGAAACAAATGTTGACGGTGTTGGTCTTTATGACTGGCTAAAAGCATATGAACAGGGAACAAAATTTAGATATATAAGTGATGGCAATCCAGATACAATATCTATACCCGAAAATAAGCAAGAACTTATTCAATCATCAAAATTCAAAGATAAAAAAATTATAACTTATTAAAAAAACCGCAGATGCGGTTTTTTCATGTTTACTTTGAGTACTAAAAGCTTCCAAAGCATTAAAAGTCTTCCAGTGTTCTATTTTGTGGTTTATTTTACTAATAGATATATTTTCACTCCTATTTCCATATGTATAAATCTAGATAATCTAATTTGTCAAAATCCGGATCGAATTTTTCTTTTGCACGTAACCAGTGATATATTTTTCTTGCAGTATCTTTTTCACCTAGCTCATAATATGTAAGTACAATTGCAGATATATCCTTCATATATTTAAAATTATCTTTTCTTACAAAATCTAAAATATTATCAAAATGCTCTTTAGCTTTGTTTAATTTTTTCATCTTGTAATACAAAATTCCAATCTTTAAATCGAAACTCCCTTTTTCTGTTCGAGTAAATTCTGGTTTTTCTATAGCTTGTTCCAATAATTTAATGGCTTTTGATCTATTTTGAAAATATATTTCATAATTCATTGCCCTTTGATGATAGTCAGTAGCTGTCTTTAATTCAGTAAAAAAAGCTCTGTATATTACCCTAACAAGTAAAATACCTGAAAAAATATAAATTATTGTCATCATATCTACCACAACCCTTTAAGCTAATATTTTTTACAAAATAAAAGAGAGAAAGCTTTCTCTCTTTTATTAAATCTAAGATTAAGTATTAAATCTTATGCTTCTTCCTCGAATTGATCTTTTCCTACTCCACAAAGTGGGCATACCCAATCCTCAGGAATATCTTGGAAAGATGTACCAGGATTGATATTATTATCTGGATCTCCTACCTCAGGGTCATACACATAACCACAAACTGTACATACATATTTTGTCATAAAACATCCTCCTTCAAAGTAAATTATAAATCCAATATTTATTTACCCACTATAATCATGAATAAACAATTTATTAATTTAATTATATACATTTATTTCTGATAATACAATTTTATATTATCTCGGCTCTACAATTAATTTGATTGCTGTTCTTTCTTCCCCATCAATAGCTACGTCTGTAAATGCTGGTATACAAACTAAATCCATTCCACTTGGAGCTACGAATCCTCTAGCTATAGCAATTGCCTTTACAGCTTGATTTAATGCTCCTGCACCAATCGCTTGTATTTCTGCAGAGCCTTTTTCTCTAAGTACACCAGCCAATGCTCCTGCTACAGAATTGGGATTTGATTTTGAAGAAACTTTTAGAACTTCCATAATAGTCCTCCTTTGCTAGAAACTATATTATATATTTTGTTAGAAACGTCAGCCGTATCTATGATTAATCTATACCCAAAATAATTAAACTTACAACTTTTTTAAAGAAAAACATATTAATAATTAATTTTAATTATTAATAACTCCAGTGTACAAAATCCATATAGATTATCTATATGGATTTTGTATAAAAAAATGTTTTTATTGGTTTTAAATTATATTTTTGAGGAGATATAATTTGCTCTGTACTTCCAACAAATAATATTCCATCTGTATTCAAAGACTTGCTAAAATTAGTATATATTTCAGCTTTTGCTTCTTCTGTAAAATAAATCAATACATTTCTACAAACAATCAAATCACAACCATCAACAAATTTATCTTTTAATAAATTATGTTGTTTAAAAGATACACATTTTTTTATATCATTACTGATACTATAAGTTTTATCTGTTACTTTAGTAAAATATTTATCTGCTATATTTGATGGAACATTTTTTAAACTATTTTCTGAATAAATACCTGTCTGCGCTTTTGCCATAGCTTCTTTATCTATATCAGTAGCTATAATATTTATTTTTGACAAAGGCAGATGTTGACTAAGAATCATTGTAAGTGTATAAGGCTCTTCACCAGTAGAGCAAGCCGCACTCCAAATTTTTATAGTTCCTTTTTTCTTTAAAAGAGCAGGAAATATTTCATTTTCTACTATTTTCCACTGTTCTGGATTCCTATAAAACTCTGAAACATTTATAGTCATGTAATTTATGAATTCCTTAAATAATTCAACATCTTTATCAATAGCATTATAATACAAATTTAAGTCAGAATAACCATTTCTACTAGCTAGAGACTCAATTCTTCTTTTCATTTGTTTTTCTTTATATAAACTTAAGTTAATTCCTGTTTTTTTTAAAATCTTTTCTTTAAAAGACTCGTATTGAGACATAAGTTACTCCTTTTCAGTAGTTTCTTCTTCTGCCACTTCTTTATCCTCTAAAATTAAGCTAAGTTCTATTTTTTTATTATCTTGCTCTATACTTATAATTTTAACTTCAACTTTTTGTCCAACTTTTAATATTTCATTTGGATTTTTTATAAAATCTGAAGATAAATTAGAAATGTGAACAAATCCATCTACAGTAGGATACAGGTTAATAAAAGCTCCATACTCCTTAATATTTTTTACTTCACCAGCAACTATATCCCCTACATTATTATTATTTACAAATTCATCCCATGGATGATTAGTTAAAGATTTGATACTTAGAGATAATCTTTCTGATTCTTGATCAAAACTAATAACTTGAACATTTATTTTCTGACCAATCTTATATTGCTCTTTAATCTTCTCGCTTCTATCCCATGAAATTTCACTTATATGGACCAATCCAGTAAAACCACCAATATCCACAAAAATTCCATAATCTTTTATATCTTTAATTGTTCCTTCAAAGATTTCGCCTTCTTTTATTTTCTCAACTACCTCTGCCTTAAGAGCTTCTTGTTGTTTTAAAAGAATATTTTTTCTAGAAAAAATAAGTCTTCTCTTTCTAGGGTCAATATCAATTATCTCAGCTTCAAAAGTTTTACCTAAATAACTTTTTAGTACTTCCTCTCCAATAAATTTAAGCTCGATATGACTTAGTGGCATGAATCCTCTAAGAGCTGTTTTGTAAAGACATATCAACCCTTTAGCATTAAATTCAACAGCTTTGACTTCAAGAATATCCCCAACTTTAACTTCATCCCATACTTTAAATTCGTCTACTCTTTTTTTGGATAGAAGAATATCGCCAGTGTTTTTATCTATTTTTACAACTTGAACTTCTATTTCATCTCCAACTTTTATAGTTTCACTATCTATAACCTGATCCTTTGGTAGGATTCCATCTGTTTTATAATTTAAATCTATATAGAAAGAATCATCTTTCTCAATCATCACTCTACCTTTTACTATACTTCCTTTGTATACTTCCTGATAATTCTTTTCTTCTTCCAATAATAGCTTTTCCATTTCGCTACTCATTAAATCCAACTCCTTAAAATTTATTTTGTGAACATATTTAAGATAAATATTAATATTTATCTTAAAGTAAAACCTTTAAACTTTTCTTATAAATCATAAGATTATAACTTCTCTAAAAGTTCTATAATCTCAGAAATTATAAAATCAGGTGTAGATGCTCCAGCTCCTACTCCTATAATATCATAAGTTTTAATTTTCTCTAGGTCAATATCTTTTGATGTTTCAATTAAAAAAGTATCA
>CAZFTH010000137.1:0-4185 GCA_964521745.1 uncultured Peptostreptococcaceae bacterium | reverse complement strand
TCAGTCTCATTTTCTCCTCTTGCTGTAACTAGCTGTGAACCAGCTTTTTTATGTCTATCTGTATTAGTACCTTCTACATCCATCTTAAAGTTATGAAAATGGATTTCCTTTACAGTTCCTACCGTATAGTTCCTTAATCTGAGTTCCTTAATAATATTTTCTATAGTTGTAGTTTTTCCTGAATCTGTTATCCCAATGACCGATACTACTTTCATATTACACCTCATTTAAAAAATGATGATAAATGTCCAAGCTCCTATTAAACTTATTGTAATTATTAAATAATCAATTTTATTCATTTTAAGCATTCTATAGCTAGTTCTTTTAGGATATGCTCTAAAAGCTTTCATTTCCATAGCAGTTGCAAGCTCTCTTGCCCTTAGGATTGAATTAGCCGTAATTGGCAAAAGCAAATATTTATAGGTCAGCAGTTTTTCTTTTAGCTTTATTTTTTTTAGGTCGATTCCTCGAAGCTGTAAAGCAACTACCATATCTCTCATCTCATCTTTAAATAGTGGCAAAAATCTAATTGAAATAGATACCATAAAGGCAATTTCATAGGGCAGTCCCATCTGTATCAATGCTTGTATTATTTCTCTGCTCGTTGATGTAGTAAGTATTACTGATGATACGATTATTATCATTAGCCTTAAAATAAATTCTGCAGCTTTCATAATCCCAATATCAGTTAGGAGACTTAAACTCCCTAGGCTTATTACTGAATTGCCTTCCTTTATAAAAATACTTTGTATTATTGCTATAATAAGAATTAGTCCTAGCAATTTTTTTAGTCTTGATACTACTGAAATAAAATTACTATTTAAAGCTAAGGCTATTAGAATTGCTACAGACAAAATAATTACTAAGCTTAGCAAATTTTTGTATATCAAACCCAAAGTTGATAATAGAGCAACTATTGCAAGTTTTGTTCTTGGATCTATATTAATTTGCTTCATCCTTTACAATTCGACCCCCATCCAAGTAGATTACGCGCTCACCGTGCTCTTTTATAAAATTTTTGTCATGAGTTATGATAAGTTTTCCAACATTTTTTTCTTCAAGCTTATTTAAAATCATAGAAAGGTTTATAATTTTATCTTTATCTAGAGAAGCTGTGGGCTCGTCCAAAATAAGATATTTAGGACTGCTCATTAAAGCTGAGGCTATAGCAAGCCTTTTTTTCTCCCCATAGCTTAAAAAAAATGGATAAACGTTTCTTGCTTTTTCTAAAGCAAATAGTTCTATCATTTCTTCTGCTTTTTCCATCACAGCTTCCTTTTTTTCTCCTTTTAAGAGCTGAGCAAAGGTAAGCTCATCTATCACAGAAGTAGTAAAAAGCTGTCTTTCTGGATATTGAAAGACATATCCTATACCTTGACCTATTTCGGAAAGAGTCATGTTTTTCGAATTGTCTCCAAACAAAATAATATCTCCTTCAAGTGGTTTTAAAATTCCCATAATAAGCTTGCTCAAGGTTGTCTTTCCCGAACCATTATTTCCTGTGATAACCGTTGTTTTTTTGCAATCTAATTGCAAGGAAAATTTTTCAAATAGCTTTTTATCTTTATGATATTGATATTTCATATTTTTTATTTCAATTAGATTATCCATAATCATCCCTAAATATATATTATATTATTTGCAATTTTTATATTTTCCATATCATGATCTACCATAATTATTGTTATTCCTTCTCCCTTTAACTTTACAAGTATATCCTTAATAACCTCTTTTTTTTCTTCATCAATCCATGACATAACTTCATCACATATTAGTATTTTAGGCTTCATCATTAGAACTGACGCCATTGCAATAAGTTGCTGTTGGCCTCCTGATAAATTATTTGGATTATCATACCTATATTCTTGCATATCTATTAGTTTAAGGATTTCATCTATTCTCTTTCCGATTTCATTTCTATCTACACATAAATTCTCTGGCCCAAATGCCAGTTCATCTTCAATAGTGGGTGAAAATAGCTGAGTTGATGGATTTTGAAATATAATGCCAACTCTAGAAGCAATTTCAGATAGAGCTATATTATTTATATTTTCCCCAAACAACAGCACTTCTCCTGAAATATCTCCTTGATATAGTTTGGGAATAAGGCCACAGATGCACTTACATAAGGTGCTTTTCCCACTGCCGCTTTCTCCTAAAATTGCAGTTATTTCTCCTTCTTTTATATTTATAGATAGATTGCTTAGTATATACTCTTTGGAGTCCTTATACTTAAAGCTTAAATTCAGAATTTTAATCGCATTCATTTTACACACTCGATTCTTGTAAGCCATTTGCATCTTCTGTTGCTAAAATCATCAGCTACTACTATAGATTCGTAGGGGCCTCTTCCTCCATTTTCTTTACTTCCCAGATAGTTACCATCCTCTTTAAAAACAATATAAACATTGTTATTTTTAAGTATCTCCTCAGTAGTATAGGCTACTGAATAATTGTCCATTCCACTAAGTACTAAAGCCGAGCTTTCATCTAAATCTATTTGGTAATGGGATAATATATTTTTCAACTGTACACCAGTATACTTATGGTTTGTTGGATTTGTAGAAGATGTATCTAGTACTGAGGTAAATTCTTCTTCTCCTATCTCCATCAAATCATTTAATCCTATCAAATATTCCTGCTGATTTGCCAAAAGTAGAATCTCAGAGTTTTCTAATAATTTTTTTTGCTCTTCAATATTTGGCTGATTCAACTTCAAAGATATCCAAACGGCCACGAATAGGCACAAAAATATACAAATTACAGCGAAACTTTTTTTGTGCATTTTTATTGCTCCTTTTTAAAATAAGGTACTAGCATATCTTCTTGTATACAGCTTCCATGACTTCCACCATCTTCAAATTTATGCATCCCATGATCTGCTGTCAATATTATTGGTCCATTCCAGATGCTACTAAGTTCTTGAATATACCCATCGATTTGCTTTATATAATTCATGGTTTCTAAAGCTTGAGGCCCGTAAGCATGCCCTCTATCGTCAATTCCATGAAAATGTACAAATATCAAGTCGTACTCATCCTTAGCTACTGATTTTGCTGTTTCAAATATTTCGTCGTCTATATTTTTATCATTATTAGAATCAACATGGAGTTTAGGTTCGATTTCAGTATCTAGAATTTTTATATCGGCTTCAAGCAGTATCGCTTGCTTTTTCTTGCTCAAAGCATAAGCAAACATACTCTCTACGTTCATGCTTCTAAAGCTTCTATCGTGGACTCCATTTATATTGGGATTTTCACCAGTTATAATGGCCGCAAACCCTGCATTCGTAACCGGCGTATATACACTCAAGGCTTCATTTTTGTAATACTTGCTAATATATTCTATATAGTTGTTCTTTTTTGCATAGTTGTACTGGTTAAGAGAGAATCCATCAAGCAATATCACCATTACTTTTTCATCAGAATCCAAATGTTCTTTTGCATCGTAAAAAGCATCCCTTATACTGTACAAATTATCATGTAAATAAATGCCTACAACATTACTTATTATTTTATCTTTATAGGTTATATTTACTCCATTTGAATTACTTGAGAGATAAATATCAGCTGTAGTTTTTCTTACAGAGCCATCTCCAGTTATTATTGAAATATGCTTACTACTTTCTTTAACCAGTTCTTTAAAATGTATTTTTTCTTTTGGTATATAATTCTTAACCAAGTTCTCATCTTTATTAAATACAGTTACTCCATTTAGCTCCAAAGAGTTATTCTTTTGTAATTTAGATTCAGAGCCACATCCCCCTAGAAATAAATTCGAAATTATTAATGTTAATAGTACAATTATCTTAGATATCCTCATTGTACACCTCTATATATTCAACTTCACGCTTTCTAAGCTTTTGACAATATTTGATGCTATTAGGCCTCCAATAGCTCCGGATAAAGCTGCACTTGAAAATAAAAGCAGCAGCACAGTAGAAGGAAGCCTAAAAAATAGTAAATTAGAAATAGCTGTACCAGTTATATTCGCTGCCATACATCCAAAAATATAATGCATAACAGTGTATTTTTTGTCCCTGCATACTAGAAATACGAGATCAGCAACTATCCCTGGGCAAGTATATGAAATAATACTCATAATTCCATGCGTCCCCATAGCTCCACTTGCTATTACTAAAATACTCTGGACAACACCTATAAGTGTCCCTGTTCCAATTTTTTT
>CAZFTH010000136.1:218-4226 GCA_964521745.1 uncultured Peptostreptococcaceae bacterium | reverse complement strand
TCTCTCCGCCATTATCTAAAGTAGACACCTTGTATTACAGTTACTGTAATGCAAGGTTTTTTTAAACTTACTTTCCAAAATTAGTAAGTTTAATTTACTGTAAGTAGGTTGGTTTTAAAATACTATTATTTGTGTATAGTACTAAGCTGCTTTTAAATGTAACATGGAGGAATTTATGAGAATTTTGCATATAGCAAATAACCCTAACCTTTCAACTCAAATAAAAACTGCGATAAGAGATAGATATAATGGATACGACACAGTGACCTTTGATGAACTAAAAAACCACGAGAAGAATATAGATTACTACAGACTAATAATCATAGAAGCAGATTGCACATCTCAGGAGCAATGCGAGATAGTGCTAAATAAAATTCTAGATGCAAAGAAATATCTAGTAAATACCATTATCATATCTCACGGCATGAGTGTAGCTATGAAAGAGCACCTATATGACAATGGAGTTATGGCAATTATAGATAGGGATAAAATAGACCTGAAGCGCTTTAGAAGATATATCAGCAGTATAGAGTCGGAAACTCAGACCATAAGTAGTCTTAAAAACATGAAAATAGCAGTAGTGGATGACAGTAGATTCTCCTTGCAGGTATTGCAGGATTTTTTCGATAAAAGTGGGATTCATACTGTAGACTACTACAATGATTCTGAAAAATTCTTAAACTCAGATTTAAAATATGACCTTTATGTGATAGATTTGGTTATGCCTGTTTACGATGGAGAGGATGTAATCCATAGAATCAGAGAGCAAAATAACGATGGAATTATAATTCTAATAACTCAGTATGGAGATGCTAGAGCTATATCCCACTGCCTAAGTATAGGAGCAGATGACTTTATTATAAAACCCCTTGATTTTAAACTATTTATGATTAGGCTTAGTTCGAGTATCAAAAATTATAAATTAAAGAAGAAGAATATCAATAAGACAAAAAAGCTTTATCAAAGAGCTACAAGAGATGCTCTTACTGGAGCTTATAATCGCTCCTATTTAAAAGAAAAATTCTCAAAAGATTTTCTTCAAGCTTGTAAAAATGGAGAGGTTTTTTCAGTTATTTTATTTGACCTAGATTTTTTCAAACAGATAAATGACGAATATGGACACCAAAAAGGAGACTTAGTTCTAAAAGCCACTGCAGACTTAGTTTCTAAATTAATTAGAAAAACAGATGTGCTTTGCAGATGGGGAGGAGAAGAATTTGTAGTATTACTACCAGGGGCTCATCTAGAAGAAGCTACTATAGTTGCAGAAAAAATTAGGAGAGAAGTTGAAAAATTAAAGGTAAAAGGTGTAAAGAAAATTACTTCTAGTTTTGGGGTTACTCAGTGCAAGCAAGATGATACAGAAGATAGTATTTTTAAAAGAGTAGATAATTCTTTATATCTAGCCAAGCTTACAGGAAGAAATAAAGTGGTATACGATGAAGAAGTCTATATAGCAAAGGGTGGTGTTCCAGTTAATATAGATTGGGGACCGTTTTTTAAAAGTGGAAATGAGCAAATAGATAAAGAACACGAAGAACTAATAAGCATATCAAATGATATAATTTTAAATTGTTTTATCGAGGATAATCTAGAGGAAATACTAGCTATGTTTAAGAGACTACTAAATCATGTAGAGCTTCACTTTTTAAATGAAGAAGCAATATTACTTGAAAATAACTATGATGAGTATGAACAGCACAAGAAGATTCATAGTGATTTAGTAACAAAAGCTAAAAATATGTATGATTCATTAGAAAAGGGTTTAATTTCTCCTGTAACTGTAGTAAAATACGTAGTTCAAGATGTAGTAGTAGGCCATATAATAAAGAGCGACTTTGACTTCTTTGAGCTATTTAATAAATAAAAACCTACCAAATCAAATAAAAAGCCATATAGATAAGTGTGATAACTAATCTAATGGTTTTTTTGTTTGGAGGTAATATTATGACTGATACTCAGAATTTTATAAATAGGCAAGAAATAATCGATACAGCTAGAATGCTAAAAGACAAGCATGTGAGATATAGCCTAGGAGCAAAAGCAGTTCCGCCTACTATACCAAAGGAGCTAGACTGCTCGGGCTTTGTGAGATATTGCTACCTAGCTGCTGGCATAGCTGTACCTGATGGAAGCTGGCATCAGTGGCATGTAAGTGAGCCTATTGATAAGTCAGAGCTTGAGATAGCCGACCTTGGATTCTTGTATGACCCAAATAAAAACAGTGAAATCAATCATATAGGGCTTTACCTTGGAGATGGAAAGTGGATTCACTGTAGCCTTAGTGCAAAAGGGGTGACGATAGATGATGGCAAGGTGTTCAAGTACTTTAGAAGATTTATAAACCTGTCAAAAGTACCTGAAAAACACCTAGATACTTCACCAAATCCACCTAAATGGATGATAACAGTAACCGAAAAAGAAAAGCAGTATGCAGTTGATTCTATACATGTACTAGCGGATTTAGGCTATATATTAAACCCTAGCGTGCATATCAAAAATCTCTACGATAGTCCTGAAAACTGGGCGCAGTGGGTAGTGCTTGCCAATATGGCTAAGGAATTTGGCAAACAGCAGTCTTAGATTTATTAAGTAATTTGCTATAGCTATTATCAATACCTATAGCACCTATAGGAGCGCTTATTAATATAGCAACTACGGCAACCGTAAGAATTAAATTCCCAGCAGAGACTCCAGCGGCTAAAGGAGCTGCACCTATAGCTGCTTGAACAGTTGCTTTTGGTAGGTAAGCTATAGAGCAAAATAAGCGTTCTTTACTATTTAATTTTGTTCCTAAGATGCTAAGATTAACCCCAGCAATTCTAATTACTAGAGCGATTACTATTAGTGAAATAGAAGAAATACCTGCACCTTTTAGATAAGATATATCTACAGCAGAACCAACTAAAACAAAAAGCAAAATTTCTGCAGCTACCCATATTTTTGAAAACTTTCCCATAAGCCTTTTTGCAAGAACTTCATATTGAGAAAGAATAGTCGCAGAAAAGGCCATAACTGCAATCAAACCAGAAACTGGAAAATATGGCTTTACGAAATCTTCAAAAGATACAAACAAAAAAGCAAGACTGAGCATAATAAGGACTTTTACAGTATCTCTAACATGAATAGCTTTAAAAAGCTTTACAAAAATATAGCCAGAAATGATGCCTAAAGCGATACCTAACAAAATAGAGATAGGGACTAATAGTAGAGAACTTGGATTGAATCCATCACCAGCATACATTCCCATAAAAGAAGCAAAAAGTACAATTACAAAAATATCATCCACAGATGCCCCGGCCATAATAAGCTGGGGTATACTTTTGTCCTTACCATAGCCTGAATCTATAAGATGAATCATGCGAGGAACTATAACAGCTGGAGATACAGCAGCTAGCACACTTCCCATGATGGCGGCTTCTATATAGGATATATTAAAAAATAAAGGAGCAAGGAGAGTAACAGCAGTGATTTCAAACAAAGCGGGGACAAAGCACATAAGAATCGCAGGTCTTCCTACTTTTTTCAAATCTTTTATGTCGATATTAAGACCAGCTCTAGTCAATATAATAATAAGAGCTATTTCTCTTAAATCTGAAGAGATATCCAAGATATCAGGAGAAATAAGATTAAGAGCGTAGGGACCAAGAATAATCCCAGTGAGAATCATGCCCAAAAGCCCAGGAAGCCTTAATCTGTTAAATATTCCGCTTAATGAAAAGCCTAAAATTAAAATCAGTGATAAACTAAACAGCATGATATTTCCTCTTTTCTATATTAATTTTTTGTATTCACATTAAAAAAGAGCAGACAAATTCTGTGAATACTCACAGAAGTCATCAGCTCTAGAAAAAGCAGTTTAAGCTTATTATAGCTAAGGGAGAACTTCATTCCCATAAATATAATATCATCTAATTATAGTTATAATCAAGCTTTTTCGCTTTACAAATAGAGCAAACTTGTTTATAATATCATGAGTAGATAACTATTATCTACGGAAAATTGTCT
>CAZFTH010000136.1:0-208 GCA_964521745.1 uncultured Peptostreptococcaceae bacterium | reverse complement strand
ATAGGATTTGCTGTGCTAGATGGGGAGTTAGCGGTGCCTTGTAACCTGCAATCCGCTTCAGCAGGGTCGAATTCCTGCCAGAGTATGAGCATTTGTAAAGCTGGAAAGAGTAAGTGGTGTTGAGACCTGGGTCTCGCGCAACGGAAGACTGTGAACCCCGTCAGGTCCGGAAGGAAGCAGCGGTAAGCGGACCCTTTTGTGTGCCGCG
>CAZFTH010000135.1:0-4239 GCA_964521745.1 uncultured Peptostreptococcaceae bacterium | reverse complement strand
ACTGGCATTAGACTTTTCTTCTATAAATTCTAGTAAAAAATCTGGAGGAGCTTCCTTTTTAATGTCCAGCATTTTTTAGTCCCTTTCTTCTAGCTATTTCTATATTAACCAGTAAAATATCCTGGTCTATCGTCCCTATAACGCCTGTAATATCTTCATACAATATTTTAAACTCTTCAGTTTCGTAAAGCTAATTTCTAACCATGCTCTTTAATTCATCAATTTTCTCTTGGATGTGAGGATGCCTAGTTGTAGATAGACCCATTATATCAAGCAATATCATATCTGCTGTAACACCATAGGTCTCATCTAGGTTCTCACCATCTATTACATTGACCCATCTTTCTTTTTTAGATAGAATTTTTAGTGATTCTCTTTTCACTGATGAAATAATGTGTGGAGAATGGGTCGCTATGATTATTTGATTATCTTTACCTATATTTTGATATACTTCAACTATTCTTTGTTGCCATGATGGATGAAGTGAAATCTCTGGCTCATCTATCAAAATCACACAACCTTCAGGTTCTAGTGACTTAAGAGATAAAAGCCTTATAAATAGCTGTTTTTCTCCAGATGAAAGCCCGTTAATATCAAACTCTACTCCAGACTCATTTCTAAAAAGAGGCATCTTACTCATAGGATCTTTTATTCCCATAAGATATACATCCATATCTAAAATCGAAAAAATAGAATTTATTTCCTTACATACTATATTAATACTTTGTCCCACTGTCATATCTGGATTCGAAAAAATCTGTTTATCAAATGCATTTTTAATATAGGAAATTATATCATAAGTACTTTTATCATCTATACAATAAGCAAGAGGAATCTTTTCAGTTTCATTTGATGTATGAACACTCTGAAATCTAACTTCTGATGGAAGATAAATCATTTTTGGTGATTTCTTCATTTCTTCATCATTTATATCTAAGTGTAAATTTATAAAATCTGTATTTTGAACTAAAAAATCATTTTGCTCTAATTTTTTAAAAGTCTTAAAAATACTAGAAAGCAAAGTTGTTTTACCGGAACCATTTATCCCAGCTAAAATTATTGTATCCAAAACTTTTTTATTCTCTGTTTCAAAAGAAATAGTATTGCTATCAAATATGGGATGATTGTCAAATACAACATCTAAAACCCTCACAAGCTTCACCTCTTTCCAAAAATATCATACCATATTTACTGTCATTTTTCTTTAAATAATATGTAACTAATCATTTAGTCCTAAACATTATAATGTAATAAAGTAGGTATCTTTGATATAATTGAATCATAAAGGTTTGAAAGAAGGCATTTAAATGAAAAAAGTACTCTTAATTAACATAATTATATTACTACTTGCAGCACTAAACGCTTGTAGCATAATCGAAAAACCAGAAAGCTTTACAACTGCTGTTACTTCCTCTAAAAAAAATACCAGCTATGACGTAAAGTCTACTCGCTCTTTGACTATTCCAGTTGAGGTTATACTTCAATCAGATAAAGGAGAAATAGATGAATTTTCCTATGATATAAATTACCCTGTTATTTCAAATCTTCAAAACCATAACACTCAAATGGATTTAAATGAAAAACTAAAATCTCAAGTTTATAACTATATGAATAACCTTAAATCACTATCAATATCAAATTCAAAATCTAAATCATTTAACCCATATTTTGTAACTACTGATTTTAAAATTAAGACAAAAAATCAGGCTATAATTAGTATGGTAGCTACATATAGCCAAGATACGGGTGGTACTCATCCTATTACCACTTTAGCTACCTATAATATAGATACCATATCTGGAAAAGAATTAAGCTTAGAAGATTTATTTAAAGCTGACTTTGATTATAAAAATGTTTTAAACCAAGAAATTACAAATCAAATAAAAAAAGATAGCTCTGGAAAAGTGTATTTTCAAGAAAAAAATCTTAGATTTGTAAGCATAAGTCAAATGCAGCAATTTTATATAGAAGATGGAAATCTCTATATTCAGTTTGGCATTTATGAAATAGCTCCCTATGCTACAGGCACTCCTGTTTTCCTAATACCAAACGAAATAATATATTCTGGGCTTAAAGAACAATATAAGCCCATGCTCTTAAATCAAGTTAATTAAAGAAATAAAAACATATAAGTATTAATGTAATTATCTATTCTGATCATAGACAAATAACCTTTTTTCAATCCAATCAAACTAAATTATTCCCATAAAAAAACTGCCCTTTATGAGCAGTTTTTTATTTAAACATAAAATATTTATTATTCAGTTTCAAAACTATTTCTTTCTAATCTTTAATCCTGTAGCTATTAAACTTGCTCCTAAAGCATATAGAAGTTCTGGTGCAAATCCACCTGTTTTAGGAAGAACAGGCGCTGGTGCATCAAGTGGAACTTCTTCTTCTATTATTTCTTCGTCAGTTTCTTGGACTTGAGGTACTCCAAGTGGTACTTCTTCTTCTACTATTTCTTCAGGAGTATCTATGGAAGTTACAGTTGCAACAAATACATCTGGCTCTCCTGGTAACGCTAAAGGAGTCTCTTCTTCTTCAATTGCTACTACATCATCGTCGTCATCATCTTCAGGAACTGTTGGTTCTTCTGATTCCTCAGGATTTTCTGGTTCTTCAGGGTTTTCAGGGTTTTCAGGGTTTTCAGGGTTTTCTGGGTCTTCTGGGTCTTCTGGGTCTTCTGGGTCTTCTGGGTCTTCTGGATCCTCTGGATCCTCTGGTATCACTAATCCAAATAAGAAAGAGAAATGGCTAATAGCAGCGATTTTATCATTCTTATTTACTGCTGGATGCAATCCACTATCAGAACTGATTGTCGGATCATAAACATATAGATAACCTTTAGCTCCGTCTTCTCCTTGTCCACCTTTTACATATACTTTATATACTGTTACATTTGATGAGCTTGTTTCCCAAGATAGATACTTGGCATCTTGACTTACAAACCACTTAATAAATTCTTCATTATCCAATGAAATAGTTCCACTACCTCTTGGGTCATTATCAACTTTTTCAGTTTCATATCCAGTTTCTTCAAGCTTAAAATTAGCTTCATCTATTGGTTGCTGAGCTGCTGGTCCTGAATACTGAACATCTACATCAAGGATTTCTGGAGCTTTCATTAAAGACATTGGTACTTCTTCATTTTCAATAATTTCTTCATCAATAACTTCTTCTACTATTTCTTCAATAGGTTCTTCCTCTATTACTTCCTCCACTGATTCTTCCTCGATTACCTCTTCTATTACTTCCTCATCTTCAATAGGCTCTTCGTCTATTACTTCTTCGCTCTCTGGCTCTAAATTATTCTCCGGTTGTTCTTCGTTTTGTTCCTCATCAACTACTTCTTGTTCTTCTTGCTGAATTTCAGGGGGTATTTCACTATCTGCGAATACTCGTTGAGCGTTAAATGACCAACCTAAAAATGCTAATACCATGATAATTGCTAAGAATCTTCTGTTTTTTCTCATTTTTGACACCTCCATCCATTAAACTTAAAAACCAAGTTTTGGATGGCAACGGGACAATCATAACTAAATCTTAACTCAAAAAGCCACCATATAAAAAAATATGGCGGCTGGGCTATCATAACTGAGTTAGTATTCAGTCTTAGACTCCTCGCTTTGCGTCCTACAGTTTCCTATAGTTTGCCTTTTTTATACAAATTGGGAAAATATAACTAAAGGAGTGCGAATATATTACTAATTCTAGTTAGTATAAATATACCCTCAGCAATTCAATTAAAACGCAAAATATAACAATATTTTACGTTAAATTATAAACAAATTAAAACTCTAAGTTTTTTTATAGCATTTCTTTTTAATTCTTTTGCATAGACATAGGAAACATCAAGTTCCTGAGCCACATTTTTTAGTAAGCTCTTATCCATAATGTGCCTTTCAACTACATATCTCTCTTTGTATGAAAGGCCTTTTAATAAATCCTCAAGTTCGATATCAAAGTAGCCAGGGTCATAATCCGATTCCATAAAGGTCTCATCGTATTCT
Organism: uncultured Peptostreptococcaceae bacterium; assembly: GCA_964521745.1. Classification (GTDB taxonomy): domain Bacteria; phylum Bacillota; class Clostridia; order Peptostreptococcales; family Filifactoraceae; genus Acetoanaerobium. The sequence goes on along the minus strand of CAZFTH010000135.1, from coordinate 226 downwards.
ACTAAATCCCCTGCTTTAGCTTGTTTTCTTTTCTCATCATAGTAGTAACATCCTAACATTCTTTTCATATATCCCATAAATAATATATTTCTTTCTAGCTCATAATTATCAATTAATTCAATAGTCCTAACATATCCTAGCTGAAGTAAATCCTCATCTACGTATCCAAAATAGTGTCTTATTTTTTTCTTAATCAGTGGAGTAATATAAGCTAAAAGCTGCCTTA
>CAZFTH010000134.1:0-4251 GCA_964521745.1 uncultured Peptostreptococcaceae bacterium | reverse complement strand
TATGAAAATGCCAAGCAGACCAAAAGTCTTGAACTTAGCTTTACTTCATTAAATGGAAAACTCCTTTCAAGGAGTTTTTTTTTAGAGAAGTCTTTGATAGAGAGCCTCAATAATATAACTCAAATCCTAATTCCACTAGTAGATGAAAATGCTATCTATATAGTTGACTCTGGGAAAACTTATAAATTACTTACTTCAAATGAGAATAGTTTGGCTATGGTAAATGAACTAGAAAAATCATCCTATATCAAATATTATTCTTTAAAGTATTTGTTTGGTTCAAGTAGTGAAGTTTTAGTGCCTGGAAATGAGTTTAATATTTTATATAAAGCTTATGATACTATTAGTAGCATGACTCCAGAAAAAAGTGATAAATTAGCTAAAAGTATATTTAAGGAAAGATATGATTTTATAAATAGAATAGTTGAAACAGATGGTTCAAATATATATACCTATAACTATGGACAAGAACTTTTAAAAATCCAAACAAATGGATATATAGAATATCTAAATGAAAACTTACCTTCAAAAGAGAGTAATATTTCTGATGCTGTCTTAGCTGCTATGAATTTTTTATCTCAAATGGATATAGATTTAAAGTCTATAGGTTATGAAGAAGCTATAGCTATTAAAGTAAAAGGTAAGAATGCTTATAAAATAGTATTTTCAGAAGTAATTGATGATATAAGACTTATGCCAAATGCCCCCAAATATAAACTTAGTTTAATAGTTGTAGGAGATACCGTACATTCTTTTACTGGAATTAGAAGAAGTGTACTTCCATATGATTTATCAAGAGACCAGTCAATATTATTACCTTTCAAGGTTTTGGATAGTCAATTTTCTGTACTTAGCTCAAAGTTTAGTGTTCAAACTGGAGTTGAGCTATTTGACAAAATAGACGATATAGAATTATTATATTTTATGGATAATCAATATATGCTCATTCCTTCTTGGAAAATTAGAATAGAAGGAAAAGAATATATTTTTAATGGATATACGGGAGAAATACTATACTATGGATTGGGGCAAAGCTAAAACCTATCTTATAATAGCTTTTATTATTACAAATATTATATTGATATTTAGTATTTTTACAGATAAAACTAGGCAAGATTCATATTTCACTAAAGAATCTTCTGAAAGTCTAAAACAATTTTTATTACAAAAAAACCTAAATTTACACACAGAATTACCAAAAGAAACTCCTAAAATGGGTACATTAAAGGTTGAGTATCAATCTTTTAACCTCAAGGATATGGAATCTAGGTTTTTAGAATACGAAAGTGACATTGAGATTATAGGTGATAAAAATTTAAGTCTAAAAGCTAAGAGAAAGCTAGCTAAATTTGATACTGAGCATGCACAATTAGATGCAGATATCTTCATTGGCACCTATGATTTGGCTGATGATTTTGCTTTGAAATATACATCGTTTGAAGGGCAAAACCTAATAGTTTTTTATAACTCTATTTACAAAGATAGATTTCTAGAAGATAGTTATATGAAATTTACTTATTTGCCTGATGGAAATTTTGAGTTTGAAATGTTAAAAATGACTCCAGTAGAAGAAAGTAAGAATAAAAAAACCGTTATGACTTCTATTGAGGCTGTTATGAGAGCAAGCAATATGATGTCAGAGGGCGAAACAATTACTGAGCTTGTTTTGGGATATAACTACGCTCAGTACGAGAGCCTATCTATAGCTAAAACAAAGACTGCAACGGCATTTCCGTGTTGGAGAATAAAAACAAAAGAGAATAAATATTATTATATAGAAGCCTTAGAATTCTAAATACCCTAATGAGGAGCACTTATGAGTATAAGATATATATCAGTAGCATCAGGAAGTAGTGGAAATTGTCACTATATAGAAAAATCTAAAACTAAGATACTAGTCGATGCTGGTCTTAGTGGTAAAAAAATAGAAGAGCATTTGAGACAGCATGATGTTGACTTAAGCAGTCTTGGTGGAATTGTGGTAACCCATGAGCATACAGACCATATCAAGGGAGTAGGAATTTTATCTAGGAGATATGATGTACCTATTTATGCTAGCGTTAAGACTTGGGAATCTATGGAAAACTGCCTAGGAAAGATTAAAGTTGAAAATAAAAGGGTATTTACTCCTTGTGAGAGTTTTTCTATAGGTGATATTGAAATAAGTCCTTTTTCTACTAGTCATGATGCAGTGGATTCTTGTGGATTTGCTATTACTGATGGTAAAAATAAACTATCTATTGCTACTGATTTAGGATGCGTCACAGATGATGTTATGAATTATATCAGTCAGAGCGAGCTTGTGATTTTGGAATCAAATCACGATGAACAAATGTTAAAAATGGGTAGTTATCCTTATTACCTAAAGCAAAGGGTTTTGTCTGATTTTGGACACTTATCAAATTCTGATGCAGGTTATGTAGCTGCAAAATTGGCTAAACTAGGGACAAAAGCAGTACTACTTGCTCATTTGAGTCAAGAAAACAATATGCCAGTACTTGCTTATCAGACTGTTGCAAGTATCATGGAAGAAGAAGGAATATATGCAAACAAAGATATGGATTTAATGGTCTTGGAAAGAAGCAGAGTTTCAGATATTTTTATGATATAGGGAGGATGAGAATATGAGTTCAAAAGGCTCAGGATTCATTCAAGCACTTATAGGTGCTATACTTGGAAGCGCTATAACTATGTTAGTGATATCTCAAAATATACTTCCATTTATGCAAAATATAAATCCTAATTTAGAAAATAATAATCCTCAGACTACATCCATAAATGTAGAAGGGGATAATCCAGAAACTATATATAAGGCTGTAGTTCAAAAAGCTATGCCTTCTGTAGTTGGTATTACAACAGTATCTACTCAAAATGACTTTTTCTTTGGAGCAAGACAAACCAGCGGCGTAGGTACAGGAGTAATAGTAGACGAAAGAGGCTATATTCTTACAAACTCGCATGTGGTTGACGATGGAACTGCAACTTCAGTTACTGTGCTGTTTTACGATGGAAGTAAGCAGGAAGCTAAGGTATTGTGGAATGAAAAAGCACTTGATTTAGCCGTTATAAAAGTTGAAAAAACAGGTCTTCCTGTAGCTGAGCTAGGAGATAGTGATACAGTAGAAGTAGGAGATATATCTGTAGCTATAGGAAATCCGTTAGGTTTAGAATTTGAAAGAAGTGTAACTCAAGGTATTATAAGTGGACTAAATAGAAGCATTCAAGTAACCCAGACAGAAAGCATTGATAATCTGATTCAGACGGATGCATCTATTAATCCAGGAAATAGTGGAGGTCCACTTCTTAATTCTAAAGGTCAGGTAATAGCTATAAATTCTGCTAAAATTAGCAGTGCAGAAGGTCTTGGATTTGCGATACCTATTAATATAGCAAAACCTATAGTAGATCAGTTCATAGAAAAAGGCGAGTTCCAAAGAGTATATCTAGGAATAAGAGGAGTAGATGTTGATTACTATAAACAAGCTACTGGATCTAATATAGATGTTGAGACTGGTATATATATAGCATCTGTTGAGCCTTTAAGTCCTGCAGAAAAAACAGGAATTAAAGAAGGAGATGTTTTAGTTAGTTTTGATGGAAAAGAAATAGATAAAATGACAAAATTAGTTAGAGAACTTTATGCTAAAAGACCAGGAGATAATGCATCTATAGAAATATTTAGAGATGGAAAAACTATAAATGTAGATATTACATTTTAGATTATACGAAGAAAGTCTTTCTTCCTTTCAAAAATTGTGGAACTCGGTTCCACAATTTTTTTTAGATTAAAAAAGATTTTTGAAGCCCACTAGAAATCAAGGTTAATTTGAGCATTAAAGGGTATCAAAGAGGTATTAAACTAAAGGGAGGAGATAAAATGAAAGATAATAAGAAACTAATAAAAAACCTTGTAATTGCAATAATTTTATTTGCAATTTTATTTTTTGGATATAAATTTTTCACAAAACCAAAAGAAGTAGGCTATGTAGGTCTTACTAAATCCAGCTATCAAGAAACTGTTCTTGCCAGCGGAAGAGTAGAAGCAGGTAAGTCAAGAATAGTAACTTCAGAAGTAGCGTCAAGGCTAGTATCTCTATTAGTAAACGAAGGCGATGCAGTAAATCAAAATACGCTGCTAGTAAAGCTAGACAGCAGTGATTTGAGCAAAAACATCAATGAAGCCAAAGCTTCAGTAGGGTCAGCTTCAGCAAATTACAATAAAATAGTAACCACTTCATATGAAATAGCACA
>CAZFTH010000133.1:0-4289 GCA_964521745.1 uncultured Peptostreptococcaceae bacterium | reverse complement strand
TCAGCAAAAGATATTTCAACTGAAAGCCATGCCGTTGTATCTTGCCCTTGTGCTTTAGTAGTGTCAATCACTCTAGGCTTTTTAGGAGGTATAGGAGCTGCTTCTAATCATGGGATATTAATTAAAGGGGGAAACTATCTAGAAGCTTTAAAAAATGCAGAAATAGCAGTATTTGATAAAACTGGAACACTTACAGAGGGAATATTCAAAGTACAGGAAATTACTCCTGCTCATGGAATGAATGATAATGAGCTACTAGAGCTCGCTGCCTATGCAGAGAGTCATTCATCTCACCCTATAGGCGTATCTATACTCAAAGCCTATAATAAGCCTATAGATTACGGCAGAATCCAAAGCTATGAAAATCTTCCTGGTTACGGTGTAAGAGCTGTAATAGATGGGAAAAAAGTGCTTGCTGGAAATGAAAAATTGATGCAAGAAGAAAAAATTGATTATATAAATGATAAATTTGGAACCATAGTTCATCTCTCAGTTGATGGAAGCTACGCTGGTAGTATATCTATATATGACAAAATAAAAGAAGACTCAAAGCTAGCTATGCAAAAATTAAAATCCGTAGGTATACATTCTATAGCTATGCTAACTGGAGATAACGAAAAGACAGCTTTAGATATCGCAGAAAAAATAGGAATAGATAATGTAAAATACGACCTTCTTCCAGATCAAAAGGTAGCTGCTTTTGAAGAGCTCATGAAACTGTCTAGTCCAAAAGGCAAGGTTATATTCACAGGAGATGGAATAAACGATGCTCCTGTACTTGCAAGAGCAGATATTGGAATTGCTATGGGAAGCCTAGGAAGTGACGCAGCCATAGAATCGGCTGATGTAGTAATCATGACAGACGAGCCTTCCAAAATCGCAGAAGCCATAAAAATAGCGAAGTTCACAAACAAAGTAGTATGGCAAAACATCTACTTCTCACTTGGAATCAAAGGTCTAGTCCTAATTCTTGGAGCCTTTGGAATGGCTAACATGTGGGAAGCTGTATTTGCAGATGTAGGGGTTGCTGTTATTGCAGTTCTTAATGCGACCAGAATAAGTAAAATCTAATATATAAGTTATTAAAATACTAAAGAGTGCTACTATATATTGATTTCAAATTATCAATATATAGTAGCACTCTTTTTTATTCTCCTGTAACTTATATTTTCAAAGAAAAAGACTTACTTCTGACTATTACATTAGGCAATAAAATTTTTATTCAGTTGGTTTTATATCATCTAGTTTAGTTGTTTCTATAAAGTTATTAACCTCTTTTATTTCCTTTGGTTCAGCATTTTCGTGATTCATCACCATCTTGCCACCTACTATACCAGAAATTAATGCTTTCATATCTATTCCTAGTCCTTCTGTCAGTCCTTCTGATATCTGAGTAGTTGAATTAATGATATCTTTTACCATTTTTGCTGAGTTGCCTTCACCATACATAGTTATCTTATCAATATTAGTTAATGGTTCAGCTACATTTTTAGCTATATCAGGAAGTACGTTGAAGTACATTTCTAGTATTGCAGCTTCTTTCATTTTTTCCATTGCTATTGCTTTTTTCTCTATACCTTCGGCTTCTGCTAGAGCTTTAGCTCTAATACCTTCTGCCTCAGCTAGCATAAAGGCTCTAATCCCCATAGCCTCTTCTTCTTTTGCCATTCTTTCAGCCTCTGCTTTTGCTTTTAATGCCTCTGCCTTTGCTATTTCTTCAAATTTATCAGCTTCAGCTTTTTTCTGTCTTTCAAATAATTCTGCTTCTGAGTTTTGTTGTCTTGCGAATTTATCTGCCTCTGCTTTTTTCTTGATTTCGGCTTCTAGAGTTCTCTCTTTGATTTGAACATCTCTTTCTTTTATTACTATTTCTTTTTCTTGTCTTGCTAGATTAGCATTTGCAGTAGTTATTTCTATAGTTTTACGTTGTTCCTCTTTTTGAATTTCATAAGCCGCATCTGCTTCTGCTTTTTTTGTATCCTCAGCTTTTTTAAGATCAGCTTTTCTCATAGCCAGCTCGTTATTTCTAACTGCTATTTCTCTTTCAGCATCTATACGAGCATCATTAGATTCCTTATCTGCTCTAGATTGAGCAATTTGGATATCTCTTTCAGCATCAGCCTTAGAAATTGCCGCTACTTTCTTGATTTTCATAGTATTATCTATACCAAGGTCTTCAATTATACCACTTTTGTCTGAGAAGTTTTGTACATTAAACGATACGATTTCTATTCCCATCTTTTGCATATCAGGTACTGCATTTTGCTGTACTTTAAGAGCAAATTCCTGTCTATTAGAAATCATGTTTTCAAGAGTCATAGTTCCGACTATTTCTCTGACATTACCCTCTAAGACCTCTCCTACTATTGCTTGGATATATGCTTCATCTTTATTCAAAAAGTTTTGAGCAGCTATTGGAAGCAGGTCTTCATCTGAACTTATCTTTACAGTTACTACTGCATCTACATTTACGTTTATAAATTCTTGTGTAGGTACAGATTCTTTAGTTTTTACATCGATTTTTATAACTTTTAACGTAAGTCTATCTTTTCTTTCAAAAAACGGAATCATCACTGATGCTCTTCCTCTTATTATTCTAGGTGTACGTTTTACCCCAGAAATAATAACCGCTTCATCAGGTGATGCCTTTACATATCCCACTACAATAATAATTATTAAAAGTAATATTCCTATTCCTGGTACTGCAAACTTTATAAGTCCTTCTATTCCCATATTCCCCTCCAAATTAAATTAATTAAGTGATAAATAAGAATCACTCAATTAAAAGATTAACATATATTGTATATTTATACTATTTCAAAAAAGTTAAATTCAATTACAATTTTGTCAATCTTATGTAAGAATTTTGTAACTATGAAAAGAATATACTTTGCTAGAATATAGTTGTAAGAAAAAATGTATCATCATACTCCTAAGATATGATAGATTTTGACCCTCAAACAGAAAACTCCGGTTGCCCTACCGGAGTTTTCACTTTTTTGAATCATTATTCTATTTTAATCCAATTTCCTCAGCTACTTCTCTCATTCCTAGTATCGTATGCTCTATAGCATAGTCTAGTTCCCAGCCTAACATGTCTAGCCCTTGCTGGATTACTTCTCTGGATACTCCAGCTGCAAAGCTAGGAGATTTAAACTTTTTGCGTACTGATTTAACCTCCATATCCATAACGCTCTTAGAAGGTCTCATAATGGCTGCTGCATGGATAAGTCCACATAGCTCATCTATACAAAATAACACTTTTTCCATCTGATGCTCTGGCTTTATATCGGCAACCAGTCCATAGCCATGACTAACTATTGATTTAATAATAGATTCATCTACATCTCTTTCTCTAAGTATTTCTTGAACTTTGATACAGTGCTCATCTGGATATTTTTCATAATCTAAATCATGAAGAAGTCCCACAAGTGCCCATCTATCTACGTCCTCTTCTCCTAATAAGTTGGCAAAATATCTCATTACTCCTTCTACTTCAAGCGCATGCTTTATTAGATATTCTGTTTGATTGTATTCATTAAGTAGCTCCCATGCTTGTGTTCTAGTAGGTATTACTGACATGATTACATCCCCTTTGCTAAATTAATATTGTATACATTAACAGCCTTTTATCTATAATACTACTAAAAAAATACGCCTTCAAGAGAAGGCGCATTAGTTAATTTTATATTTTACTTTTATTTCTCGTCATCATCATCTTTTCTTCTTAGTATAACAACTCCTGCTCCAAGTAATACTGCTCCAGCACTATAGAAGAATATTGGTGCCATTCCTCCTGTTTTTGGTAGCTTAGGAACTGCTAGTGGAACTGGTTCTTCCTCAATAGCTTCCTCAACTTCTGGAACTGCTAGTGGAACTATTTCCTCAGGAATAATTTCCTCAGGTACTGGTTCTACTACTGCTAGAGGTACTGGTTCTTCTGGAACATCCTCTGGCTCATCTTCATCATCATCGTCATCATCTGGTCCTGGTCCCGGCCCTGGTCCCGGCCCTGGTCCTGGTCCTGGTTCAGGAACTACGGCTCTAAATGTCCACAATACATCTACACTAGTTCCTTGATATTCATTTCCCATCTCTTCTCCAGGTAAAGATACTCCAAGCTCAATATTTTGTGTATCCCCAGGAGCAAAGGTTCCTAGACTAATCTCTGATGTTGCAAAACCTTTCATTAATTCAGTTTTTTCATTTAGAGTTCCGCCTCTAAACTTAACTTCTAACATCAGCATATCGTATAAATCTGCTCCTTCTGGGATAGGAGAAGTTCTCTT
>CAZFTH010000132.1:0-4390 GCA_964521745.1 uncultured Peptostreptococcaceae bacterium | reverse complement strand
CTGAGATAGCTAGATGCATAGACATTTCAGCAACAGATGTAGAGGGCTTAGTAGAATTTGCAAAAAATAACAGCATAGACCTTGTAATAGTTGGACCTGAAGATCCTCTTTGTATGGGAGTAGTAGATAGACTCACAGCAGAGGGGATAAAGGTTTTTGGACCAGAAAAAGCTTCAGCTCAGCTAGAGGGTAGCAAAGCCTTTGCAAAAGAGTTCATGTTAAGAAATGACATACCTACAGCTAGGTACATAAAGACTTCAGATATAAATCAAGCTATGCAGGCATTTGAAATGATGTTTACTAGCTCACCTTACGGCAAGGCAGTAATAAAAGCTGATGGACTCTGCGCAGGCAAAGGAGTAGTAGTAGCTGAGAGCCTAGAACAAGGCTTTGAATTTATAACTGAGGTACTTGAAAGTAAAATATTTGGAGAAACTGAGCTAGTACTAGAAGAATATATCGAAGGCATCGAGGCATCCCTACTTTGCTTTGTAGACCATAACACCATAGTGGCTATGCCTACAGCAAAAGACCACAAGAGAATCTACGAAGCTGAAAGAGGTCCAAATACTGGTGGAATGGGAACTTACTCGCCAAACCCTATAGCCCTAGCCTATCATGATGAGATGATAAAAGAGGTAGCTCAGGCATATCATAAGGGACTACAAAAAGAAGGGCTTAGCTATAGAGGAATCATATTCTTTGGCTTCATGATTACTCCAGAGGGTATCAAGGTACTTGAATTTAACACTAGATTCGGAGATCCAGAAACTCAGTCCATATTAGTTAGATTAGAGACGGATTTACTAGAGATATTTGACATGGCAACCCAGGATAAACTAAATGAGCTAGATATAAAATGGAGTGATGATGAGGCAGTAACCTTAGTACTTGCATCAAAAGGCTATCCAGGAGCATATGAAAAAGGAAAGCCTATAACTATAAAAGATAAAGCAAAGTTAGATAGCCTAGGAGTAGTATTTCACGCAGGAACGAAGCTTGATTGTGATGCTCCTGTGACAAATGGAGGCAGAGTACTTAGCCTTACAGCAAAAGCCCCTACTCTAGATGAAGCTATGGAAAAAGCATATAAAATGGCAGAGCTTATTGATTTTGAAGGAAAAACCTACAGGAAGGATATCGGACCTATGGTAAAAAGAATCTATGTTCAGAAAAAAGCTGAGTTTGACATTGAAGGAGCTTCACTTGCAGCTCAGATTAAGGAAAGCCTAGGAATACACCTAGACTCAGTAAGCCCATATCAGCGCTACGATATGCAAAATATAACTATAGATGAGATAAACAAAATATCAAAAACCATCCTCAGCGAACCACCTGTAGATGATATATATATCCAAGAAGAGGCATTTGAAACTGAAAAATCTATGACTAGCCCTATTGTTGTAGAGCTTCATAGAGGACAGTACGACCAAAGAGAAGATGGCCTACTTCAGTCACTAGCAGTAGTGCTAGGAAAAGAAGATGTAAAAATCAGATGTGCTAGAGTCTACGATATCAAAGGGGAAGTTACAGCTGAAGAGCTAGAAAAAATCAAAGCCTACCTTATAAACCCAGTAGACCAGCAAGAAGGCAGTATGAAGCTTCCGAATCTATTAGAAGACGAGCAGCCTATCATCCAGACAAAATCTGTGATAGATGGCTTTATAGCTATGGATGAGTCAGCACTGTCAGATTTTCATGCAAAAAACGGCCTAGCTATGAAGCTAGAGGACCTGAAATATTTCCAAGATTATTTCAAAACTAAAGAAAATCGTGACCCTAGTGAAGTAGAGCTTGCAATGGTGGATACTTACTGGTCAGATCACTGTAGACATACTACATTTAACACAGTGTTAAAAAACGTAAGCTTTATATCCTCAGCAAATAAAGCTATTCAGTTAGCAGTGCTTCAGGCATACAAGGACTACCTAGACCTAAGAGAAAAAGCGCATAGCAACGAAAAACCACTCACTCTTATGGATATGGCTACCATAATGGCTAGATACATGAGAAAAAATGGCCAGCTAGATGACCTAGAGGTATCTGATGAAATCAATGCTTGCTCAGTAAAAATAAAAGTAAAAGTAAACGGTGAAGACCAAGATTACCTATTGATGTTCAAAAACGAAACTCACAACCACCCTACAGAGATAGAGCCTTTTGGTGGAGCTTCTACTTGCCTAGGCGGAGCAATAAGAGACCCATTATCTGGACGTTCGTACGTATATCAGGCTATGAGAGTAACAGGCTCAGCAGATCCTAGAGAAGCAATAAGCGAAACCCTAGAGGGCAAATTGCCACAGAGAAAAATCACTCAAGAAGCAGCTAGAGGCTACAGTGCATATGGAAACCAAATAGGACTGTGCACAGGCTTTGTAGATGAAGTTTATCACCCAGGCTTTAAAGCTAAAAGAATGGAAGTAGGAGCAGTAATAGGAGCGGCTCCTGCAGAAAACGTAATACGTAAACAACCAGAATCAGGAGATATTATAGTATTAATAGGCGGAAGAACAGGAAGAGATGGAGTAGGTGGAGCTACAGGCTCGTCAAAAGAGCAAACAGAAAAATCCATAGAGCTATCTTCAGCTGAGGTTCAAAAAGGTAATGCACCATCTGAACGTAAACTTCAAAGACTATTTAGAAACCCAAAAGCAGCTTCTCTTATTAAAAAGTGTAATGACTTTGGAGCAGGTGGAGTATCAGTAGCAATAGGAGAGCTAGCAGATGGATTAGATATCAAGCTAGATAAAGTTCCACTAAAATACGCTGGACTTACACCAAAAGAAATAGCAATCTCAGAATCACAAGAGCGTATGGCTTGTGTGATATCGCCAGCTGATTTAGATGCATTTATGAAGCTGTGCCACGAGGAAAACATAGAAGCTACAGTAGTAGCTACAGTAACAGATACAAATAGACTAGTTATGACTTACAACGATGAAATCATGGTAGATATAGATAGAACCTTCCTAGATAGTGCAGGAGTTACCTCATCTCAAGAAGTAGAGGTAGAAATTCCTTACACTCTAGATATGTTTGCAGAGACAGAAATTAAAGATATAGAAGCAGAGCTAAAATCTAGACTAGCAGACCTGAATGTATGTAGCAAAAAAGGTCTAATTCAAAGATTTGACAACACTATAGGAGCAGCTAGCGTGCTTATTCCTCTAGGTGGAGACTATCAGCTTACACCAGCTCAAGGTATGGCATGCAACATTCCATCTCTAGATGGAGATACATCTACTGCTTCAGTTATGACCTATGGCTACAACCCATATCTTTCTGAGCAGAGCCCTTTTCATGGAGCTTACTATGCAGTGATAGAGTCAGTGAGCAAGATAGCAGCCCTAGGAGCACCAGTAGAAAAAACTAGACTTTCATTCCAGGAATACTTTGAAAAGCTAGGAGAAGACAAGCGTAAATGGGGCAAGCCTCTATCAGCCCTTATAGGAGCATTAAAAGTACAAAGAGAGCTGAGCCTTCCTGCTATAGGTGGCAAGGACTCTATGTCAGGCACCTACAAAGACCTAAATGTACCACCTACCTTGATATCCTTTGCAGTATCATATCAAGACAGCGAAAAAATCTTATCACAGGAGCTAAAAGAAGCAGGAAACACCATAGGCTTACTTTTCACTCCAGCTACAGAGGACAACCTGCTAGATATGGAAATGTACAAAGACAACCTAAATACACTAAAAGCTTTAGCCTTAGAGAATAAAATAAAAGCAGCCTATGCAGTTACTCACGAAGGTATATTAGCTGGACTTACTAAAATGGCATTTGGAAACAACCTAGGAGTAAATCTAAACTCAGACTTAAAAGCATATATGCTGTTTAAACCTCTATACGGCTCATTTGTAGTAGAGCTAGCTGAGGAAGATGCAAGAGTTATGACTCTAGGAAAAGTAGAAAAAGCTCCAGTTCTAAAAGTAGGAACTAGTGTAGCTATAGAGCTAAAAGACCTTCTAACAAGCTATGAAGAGCCACTAGAGTCTGTATTTGGAACCAAAAATCCAGCTCAAGAAACAGTAAAAACTGTATTTGAAGCTCAGTCAAAGCTAGAGCTAAAACCTAGCAAGGCAAAAATGAGCATTGCTCAGCCAAAGGTAGTAATCCCAGTATTTCCAGGAACAAACTGCGAATACGATAGTGCCTTTGCCTTTGAAAAAGCTGGAGCAAAAGCAACCATTCAGGTTCTTAGAAACCTAACCCTAAAAGATATAGATGAATCTCTAAAGGAACTAGAAAAAACCATCAGAGAATCTCAGATTCTTATGATACCTGGAGGCTTTAGCTTAGGGGATGAGCCAGATGGCTCAGGTAAATTCATAGCGGCAGTGCTTAGCTCACCTAGAATCAGCGATGCAATAGCTCAGCTACTAGAAAA
>CAZFTH010000131.1:0-4424 GCA_964521745.1 uncultured Peptostreptococcaceae bacterium | reverse complement strand
TTAATTTAGATGAAACTGAAGATTTACTTCTTAGAGCAGGGTATGCATTATCTCATAGCAATAAGTTTGATTTGATTATAGAATATTTTATTCAAAATAAAAATTATGATATATTTGAAATAAATGAAGCGCTATTTGCATTTGATCAAAATCTCCTCGGAGGATGATGATTTGTCGCTTACTATGCGACCATTCATTATATAAAAAATGATATCCTCTAATCATACCAAATGATTGGAGGTTTTTTTATGAAAGATAATTTAACTGAACTTGTGTTTATTCTAGATAGAAGTGGCTCTATGGGAGGACTTGAAAGTGACACAATAGGTGGTTACAACGCTATGCTTTCAAAACAGAAAAATCAAAGTGGAAGAGCTAAAGTCACTACAGTTTTATTTGATGATGAATATGAACTAATTCATGAGAGGTTAGACATTGAAAAGGTAGAGCCAATCACTGAAAAGCAATACTTTGTAAGAGGAACTACGGCACTGCTAGATGCAATAGGGAGAACTTTAAGCCTGATGATATCTATTTCGAAAACTGTCAATAAGGATGCAAAGTCTAAAAAAGTAATTTTTGTGATAACAACTGATGGAATGGAAAATGCAAGCGTAGAGTATAGCTATAAAAAAATAAAGAAAATGATAGAATATCAAAAAGAAAAGTATGGGTGGGAATTTATATTTTTAGGTGCAAATATTGATGCAATTGATACAGCACAGAGGTTTGGAATTAATAAGGACATGGCTACTAATTTTAAGGCTGATAGCCAAGGAGTATCATTGAATTATGAAGTTGTAAGCGAAGCGCTGACTTGTTTTAGATCAAATAAGAAAATGACTAAAGAGTGGAAGAAACGTATAGAAGAGGACTATACCTCAAGAGATAGTTAATATTTATTTTTTTGTGATAATAAGCTCACCTATCAGAGTAATGCATATTTATAATATAGCAGCGCGCCTTGGAACTTGCAATAAAAGGGCTTAACAGCAACAGGTTTGTTTGCTAGTTAAACCCTTTTTAATTATTAGATTAAGAATAGAATTTTAGATTAATCCTTTGTCCAATGTGAAGGAGTAAACAATATGAATATTGTAAAAAGCTCTAATCTCCCGAAAAGCATTAGTAGAGACATCAGATATTTACTTGGTGCAGAAAAAAAAGAGTAAGTTTTATATGGACCAACAAGCTCAAATCCAGGTCCTACATTTCCTATTGATGAAGCTGATGCACTAGCTGCTGTTGAAAAGTCAATTCCTTCGAGGGACAATAGGATAGTTCCTGCTGCAAACAATAGCATATATAAAAAGAAAAATCCAGTGACGCCAGCAACTACGTCACCTGAAAGCATTTTATGGTTCAGTTGTATAGGGATTAATGCTCTAGGATGAAGGAGTTTTTTTATCTCTCTTCTTACGAACATAAATAAAATTACTATTCTAATTACTTTTATCGCCCCACCAGTAGAACCAGCTGATCCTCCTACAAACATAAGAAAAAATAATATAGCTTTACTAAAAGATGGCCATAAGTCATAGTTTACTGAAGAATATCCAGTAGTTGTTATTATTGATGATACTTGGAAAAAAGCATGCTTAAAACTTTCAAACACTGAACCATATAAAGAATATATATTTATGGCTATTAATATAGTTGAAACAAGTATAATAGAAAGATAAGTCCTAAGCTCAATATTTTGAAGAATGTGTCTGAAACGTTTTTTATAAAGTTCATAGTATAAAGAAAAATTAATTCCAGATAGCATCATAAAAATACCTATCACTAAGGTTATATATGAACTATGAAAAGCTCCTACACTTGTATTTTTAGTAGAAAAGCCCCCTGTTCCAACGGTACCAAAAGTATGTATTAAAGCTTGAAACAAATCCATTCCACCAAACATCAATAACACCGTTTGCAAAACAGTAATACCTAAGTAAGCAATATATAAAATTTTTGCAGTATCCTTAAGCTTTGGAGCTACCTTATCAGATATAGGCCCTGTAGTCTCAGCCTTAAATATCTGATGTGCTCCAACCCCTATAGTAGGCATAATAGCAAGGGCAAGCACGAGTATTCCCATACCACCCAGCCAATGCAGAAGTGATCTCCAAAACAAAATTCCCAGAGGTAAAATTTCAACATCATTGATTACAGTAGAACCAGTTGTTGTTAACCCTGACACTGTTTCAAAAAAAGCATCAGCAAAATTAGGTAGAACTCCAGAAAAATAAAAAGGTAGAGCACCGAATATAGATACTACTATCCATCCCAAAGTCACTATAGTTATAGCTTCTTTTATTCTAACTTTTCTTTTTTGAATAGGAATCTTTGACATAAAGTACCCAATTGTAAAGGTAAGAAAAATTGTTTCAAAAAAAGCTACGCTGTCATAACCATCATCATATATGGATATACCAATAGAAGGAAGCAAAGCGACGGCTTCGAATAACAATAAATTACCTATGATTTTTGCTACTATTCCATAATTCATTTAATATTCCTCGCTTAGTTTTATAAAAATACGGCTCAATCTTGCTAAGATCTTCTTTCAAACAAAATACTACTACTCTGTCGCCAGAATGAATTACAGTTTTTCCATCTGGGATATAAACTTTTTTGCCTTTTACGACAGCGCCAATTATTATACCCTTTGGTAAATCCAGCTTGTGAAGAGGATTATCTATTATTTTTGAACCTTCCTGAGCTATTATTTCCATTACCTCTGCATGTCCACCTAGTAACATTGCGATAGAAAGAATTCTACCACCATTTAGATAACGTGTTATTTCAGATGCGGATAGTAAAACTGGATTGATTGGAATTTCAATGCCTAGCTCATCTATTATATTCACATAGTTTAATTTACTGACCTTAGTAATTATCTTTGGTATTTTATGCTTTTTAGCTAGCATAGATAGCAAGATATTTTCTTCATCAAAGCCAGTAAAAAGAACTACGCCATCTACATCTGTAAAACCTTCCTCAAGTAGTAAATCTATATTTGTGGCATCACCGTGAATAATAAGCGCCTCACTAAGTGAATTTGCTAGCTCTTTACAACGTTCTTTATCTCTTTCGATTATTTTTACAATAACACCAGATTTAGTTAGAATTTTAGCTAAGTAAAAAGCAGCTCTTCCTCCTCCTAAAATCATTACACGTTTTGTTTTGCGAGACGGAGGTAGATGTAATTCTGATTTGCTATGTTTTTCGAGCTCTTCCTTAACTCCAATTAGAAATACTATATCATCTTCTGCTAAAACAGTTTCTCCATTTGGAACAGTCATCTCACCATTTCTAAGGACGGCAACAATTAATGATCTATTAGGCAAGGTTAGCTTCCAAAGTGGCTTATTTATCCAGTCTGATTCTGAAGTAAGCTTATATTCAAACATAGAAACTCTTCCTTTTGCAAAATCCTCCATGTTCACAGCTTCTATTTTTAAAAGAATTTTGCCAACTTCCTTAGCAACTTCTAGTTCTGGATTACAAACGTAATCAATACACAAATGTTCCATAAAATGTTTGATTTGTGATGTGTTTTCAGGATTACGGATTCTAGCAATTACTTTCTTGCATCCCATTTTCTTAGCCATTGTGGCTATTACCATATTGGTTTCATCTCTATTAGTTACAGCGATAAGTAAGTCAGCTGTTTCTATGTTGATTTCTTTCATAACCTCAAGATTCATTCCATTAGAGTTAATAGTCAGCAAATCTATACTTGAATTGGCTTTTTGCAAAGCTTCATCATTTATATCAATTAGAGTTACATCATTTTCCTTGAGTGAAAATGTTTCTGAAAGTTGATAGCCTAACTTACCTGCACCAACTATAATAATATACATAAAATCCTCCTTAAAATATAAAAAAATAAGGTATAATTTAAGAAAGTAATATTATAGCTTATTTTCAAATGAAAGATATATTTTATGTATATTGTACACTTTATTTGATATGGTTGCTAGTATTATAATAAAACTAGCTTAGTAAATAAAATCATTATTATAGCAGGATATATATTGGCATATAGTTTTAAGAGTTTATGATAATTTGATTTATTATAGTTTAAACTAGGGAGGTTAGTGCATTGAATATAAGTGAATTAAAACAAGGAAATCCTAGTGGAGAAAGAACAAGCTTGGAATTAAAAACCCATGAGCTTCTTAGAAAATTAGATATATATTATGATTGGGTGGATAATGACGAAGTTTCATCTATGGAAGAGTGTGCTGAAATATCAGAAAAGCTAGGAGTAGAGATAAGAAAAAGTATTTTTTTGTGTAATAGACAAAAAACTATGTTCTTTTTGCTTGTTATGCCAGCAAAAAAAGCTTTTGATACAAAAGTATTTTCTGCAGCCTTAAATGTGCCAAGGCTATCATTCGCATCTGGAGAGCTTATGGAAGAATATTTAG
>CAZFTH010000130.1:0-4463 GCA_964521745.1 uncultured Peptostreptococcaceae bacterium | reverse complement strand
TTCAGCATAAGCCAGATAAAATATTTGGCTATCTCAATGAGTTCGAGGACAAAACAGCGTTTGAGCAGCTGAGCTTTTTTTAAGGTAGCTTTTTCGCTTCTAATTTAATATCAATATCCAATGCTTCGATAATTCTTATGAAACTTGTTAGTTTTGGAATATGCTTTTCATTTTCAAATCTAGAGATTTCTTGTTGAGATATTCCTACCATGTTAGCTAAATCTTTTTGAGATATATTTTTTTTCTTCCTCATCTCTACTACTTGTTTTATTAGTTCATATTCTTTTTTAACTTCTAAATAATTAGAATTAAAATCCTTATCCAGACGTTTATTTTCAATTATTTCTGAAACAGTAATTTTTTTAAATGGCATAATGTTCACCTCATTTAATTAAAGTTCTTAAAAAATCTACTCCCAAAATTTCTAGCTGTTCAATGATATAATATCCTTCAGCTGATTCCCTATTCGGTAAATTATCAAGAAATTCTCTGATTAAATCTTTTCCACCTAAAGTTATATAAGAAAATACATTCATATCGTTAGTCCTTTTTATTTAGATTATACAACATATTTGATGTATTTAAAAGGTTAAAATAAATTAAAAAATTTAATTTTTGAACTTGTTTGACTTGTAGATGTAATTAATATGCGAGAAATTAAATAAATTAATACATAAAATAGATAAACTCAATTGTACATTCAAATACCTTAATTCTATAATCAAATTGAGTATGTTCGTATTAATTATAAATTGTTATACAGTATATAAAATAAATAAATATACAACTAAGAGGTGTTGTTATGTATGATTTTCAGCAAGTAATACCAAGAAAAAACACCAATTCTATGAAATGGGACAAATTAATAGAAGGTTACAAAAGAGATGATTTATTACCTATGTGGGTAGCTGATATGGATTTTTTGGTATCTCATCATATAACAGAAGCTATAAGCAAGAAGCTTAAAAATCCTGTATTTGGATATACATTTTGTTCAGATGACTATTATAATGCAGTTGTTAATTGGATGAAAAAAAGACATAACTGGGATATTAAAAGAGAGTGGATAATATTTACTCCAGGGGTGGTTCCAGCACTTAGCTATGCAATCAGAGCTTATAGTGAAATTGGAGATAATGTAGTCATACAAACGTCTGTATATCACTTATTTAAACAGACTATAATTAACAATCAAAGAAATGTAATAACAAATCCACTAAAATATGAAAAC
Source organism: uncultured Peptostreptococcaceae bacterium (assembly GCA_964521745.1). Taxonomy (GTDB): domain Bacteria; phylum Bacillota; class Clostridia; order Peptostreptococcales; family Filifactoraceae; genus Acetoanaerobium. The sequence goes on along the minus strand of CAZFTH010000130.1, from coordinate 3,232 downwards.
GGAACATATATTATGGATTTTGAAGATTTAGAGAAAAAAATTGATTCAAAAACGAAACTACTTATATTGTGCAGTCCACATAACCCAGTAGGCAGAGTATGGACAGTAGAAGAATTATTAAAATTATCTGAGATTTGTCTCAAAAATAATATAAAAATAATATCCGATGAAATACATTTTGACCTAATATATAAAGACTATAAACACACAGTATTATCGACTATATCAAATGAAATAAAAGAAAATAGTATTATCTGTACAGCTCCTAGCAAAACATTTAACCTAGCAGGTATGCAAGTATCAAATATTATAATTCCAAATAAAGAAATGCGAGATAAGTACAACTGGCAGCTAGAAATTGACCATATAGGAAAACCAAATAGTTTTGGAGAAGCAGCATTAATAGCAGCATACAATGATTCAGAGCAGTGGCTAGACTCACTGATCGCATATATAGAACAAACAAAAGATTACTTTATTGACTATATAGAAAAACATATACCTCAGCTAAAAGTAGTAAACCCAGAAGGCACTTATCTACTTTGGGTAGACTGCTCAGAGCTAGGTATGAATAGCCAAGAATTAAAAGATTTTTTTATAAATGAATGTAAGCTTGCTCTAAACCATGGGCAAATGTTTGGAGAAGAAGGGGATTCATTTCAGCGGTTTAACATTGCTTGTTCACGTACTCTAGTGCAAGAAGCTCTAGATAGAATGAATCAAGCAATAAAAAATAAAAAAATGGGGGAATAAAAATGAGATTCAAGAAATTATTGTCACTAGTAACAATTGCAGCACTAAGTATTGGTATTGTAGGGTGTGCAACTCAGGCTGAAGAAACCACACAAACACCTGAAACGCAAGCAAAACAAAAAGTAATAGTGGGAACATCAGCCTCATACACACCATGGGCATTTCAAGAAGCAGATGTAGTAAAAGGATTTGAAATTGATGTTTGGAATGAAATTGCAAAAAGAAATAACTATGAGTTAGAATTTAAACTTGGACAGTTTAGTGGATTAGTGGGAATGCTAGATGCAGAAGAAATAGACACAGTAGCTCACCAAATGTCAATTACACCAGAGAGATTAGAAAAATACAACTTTTCTTCTCCGTATGCATATAGCTACTATGATTTATTTGTAGCTAATGATAGTGCATATCAAACCAAAGAAGACTTAAAAGGTCAAAAAGTAGGATGCTGGTTAGGTGGAAATGGTGAAGCTACATTGAGAAAAATAAATGAAGAACATAATCTGGGGTTTGATATAGTTACATTTGATGGAGCATCAATTGAAGGTGAACTCGCTATAGGAAGATTGGCAGCATTATGGCAAGGAGAAATTAAAACTAAAACTACAATTAAAGAAAATAACTTAGAAATAAGACAGTTAAATGAAAAACTAGTATATGAGACAAATGCTTACCCTTTTAGAAAAAATGCTGATGGAGAAAAGCTAGCTCAAGAAGTATCAAAAGCGATAGATGAAATGAGAGAAGATGGAACACTAGAAGAATTATCAAAAAAATGGTTTGAATTAGACACAACAAAACCAGTAGAATAGGTGATAACCTTGAACTTTGATTTAGAATTTGTATTAAAGCTAGTACCTATAATGCTTAAATACAGTACAGTTACTCTTAGACTATCAATACTAGCAATAATTATAGGAGTAACACTTGCATTTATAATTGCACTTGTTGTCTATGCAAAAGTACCAGTACTATGTAGACTTTTCAAAATATATATATCTTTCTTTAGAGGTACCCCACTAATGGCACAGTTATTTTGCTTTTACTTTGGAGTATTGCCACTAATGAAAGATGTAGTATTAAAAATATCTTCATTTCAAGCAGCTTTAATAATATTGAGCCTTGCTAGCTCAGCATATATGGCAGAGTCATTAAGAGCAGCAATATCATCCATACATAAAGGACAAATGGAAGCAGCACAGTCAATAGGAATGACCTATATACAAGCTATGTACAGAATTATATTACCTCAAGCTATAAAAGTTGCAATACCAACTCTTTTTAGTAGCTTTATAAATATTGTAAAAGATACATCTCTAGTTTTTGCAATAGGAGTAAAAGAAATGATGGCAACCGCACAACTAGAAGGGGCTTCTGGATATAGGTACCTAGAAGCCTACGTTTGTGTGCTATTTGTTTACTGGGGGATAACATCTATCCTAGGATACGTGCAGAAACATTTAGAAATAAAGCTAGGGAAATCAGTAGGTGAATCAAATTGATTAAATTAAAAAATATACATAAGAAATTTGGGAAAAATGAAGTAATAAAAGGAATTGACCTAGAAATAAAGCAAGGTGAAGTAATATCGGTAATTGGACCATCTGGAACAGGTAAATCCACTCTTCTAAGATGCATAAATTGTTTAGAATTTGCAGATGATGGTCAAATAGAAGTAGATGATTTATCTATCAATTTAAATAAAATTACTAAACATGAAAAACTACTACTAAGACGAAATACTGCTATGGTATTTCAAGGATTTTATTTATTCAACAACAAAACTGTTCTAAATAACATAACAGAAGGATTGATAGTTGTAAAAAAAATGAAAAAAGCTGAGGCTGAAATAAAAGCTCTAAAAATATTAGAACAAGTGGGATTAACAGATAAAAAGGATGAATATCCATCTAGCTTATCTGGAGGGCAACAGCAAAGAGTAGCAATAGGTAGAGCGTTAGCACTAGAACCTAAAATTCTACTATTTGATGAACCTACATCAGCCCTAGATCCAGAACTAGTAAATGAAGTACTAGTATTAATTAAAGACCTAGCAAACAACCATAACACAATGCTAATTGTAACTCATGAGATAAACTTTGCAAGGAATGTATCTGATAGAGTTTGCTTTATGGATAAAGGAGTAATAGTAGAGCAAGGTCCTGCAAAAGAAATAATAGACAACCCCAAAAATGAAAGAACAAAGCAGTTCCTAAATAATATTAGATATAGAGAAGATGGGCAGTAAAGCTAGGACTATCTAAATGATAAAAAAATGAAATATATGTATAAATATTAAATAGGTACCTACAATCGAAGTCTTATATATGAGATAATAATCATGTATAAGACTTTTGTATTTACCTTTTCAAGGAGATTGATATCAATCTAAAGCACACAAGAAAAGCTTTAGAAGTAATTAGAAAATATGGATTTGGAATTACCCTTATAACTAAGTCAAATAGAGTACTTAGGGATT
>CAZFTH010000129.1:0-4559 GCA_964521745.1 uncultured Peptostreptococcaceae bacterium | reverse complement strand
GTACTTCAGTATGACGATGTTATGAATAAGCAAAGAGAAATCATCTACAAGGAAAGAAGAAATGTACTTGAAGGTGAGGATATTCATTCAGAAATCATGGATATGATAGATAAGACTATAGACAAGGTGTTAAGCTACTATATTCCAGAAGGCTCATATCCAGAACAGTGGGACTTAAAAGCACTAGAAGAGAGATTTGTAAATATATTCCATCCAGACAAGAAAGTTGAAGTAGGAAATGTCGAAGATTTAACTAAAGAGGGATTAAAGGAAATAATCAAAAATGAAGCGCTTAGACTATATGATGAAAAAGAAAAATCAGTAGGTCAAGAGCGTATGCGTGAGCTTGAACGTATCATTCTGCTTCAAGTGGTAGACTCTAAGTGGATGGATCATATAGATGCTATGGATCAGCTAAGACAAGGTATAGGGCTGAGAGCTATAGGACAGGAAGACCCAGTAAGAGCTTACCAAATTGAAGGTTTTGATATGTTTGATGAAATGATTCAATCTATCCAAGAAGAAACTTTAAACTATATTTACGGTTTTCAGGTAAGAGTGGAAACACAGCCTATAGAGCGTAAGCAGATGGTGAATATGGATAAACTTCAGGAAAAAGGCGGCTCAGATGCTGAACAAGAAAAAGTAAAACAAGTAAAAACAGATAAAGTGGTAGGTAGAAATGAATCATGCCCATGTGGAAGTGGCAAAAAATATAAGAAATGCTGCGGAAAGGATACGATTTAATTGCTAAATATCCAAGAACACAGAGAACGTCTGGACTATATGTCCAAATCTATAGAAGAATTGAGGGCTTCTCTTTGACATACCAGGGTTAGCTCTTCATAAGCAGGAAATAGATAAAGAAATGAGCGAGCCAGAGTTTTGGAATGAAGTAGAAAAAGCTCAGCAGACTATGCAAAAAAATAAGGTAATAGAAGATAAATTAGCCCAGTTTTCTTTGTTGGAATCAGAATTAGAGGACGCTCTTGTCCTCTATGAACTGGCTGATGAAGAGGCGAGCTTAGAAAAAGAACTTCAAAGCGCTCTTAATTCACTAGAAGAAAAAATTGATGAGCTAAAAATAGCAACTCTGCTCAGTGGTCCTTATGATATGAACAATGCGATAGTATCCATACATGCGGGTTCTGGAGGGCTTGATGCTCAGGACTGGACAAAGATGCTACTTAGAATGTATGATAGATTTTCTCAAAACATGGGGTTTAAAGTCATAGAACTTGATATGATAGCAGACCCAGAGGCAGGTATAAAAAGTGTTACCCTAAAAATCGAAGGGCCTAATGCCTATGGATATTTGAAAAGTGAAAAGGGAGTTCATAGAATTGTGAGAATTTCTCCTTTTGATACATCTGGCAAGCGTCACACTTCTTTTGCATCTGTGGACGTGATTCCAGAGCTAGATGACAGCATAGAGATAGATATTAATCCAGCTGACTTAAAAATAGACACGTATAGAGCATCTGGAGCAGGTGGTCAGCATATTAACAAAACAGAATCTGCCATACGGATTACCCACCTCCTTACAGGAATAGTGGTGCAATGTCAGAATCAACGTTCTCAGCACTCAAACAAGGAAACAGCAATGAAGATGCTGATGGCAAAACTTATAGAGCTAAAGGAACTAGAACATAAGGACAAGATAGAGGACTTGCAAGGAGAATATTCTCAGATAAGCTGGGGTTCTCAGATTAGGTCTTACGTTTTTCAGCCCTATACTATGGTGAAAGACCACAGGACAAATGTTGAGATAGGAAATGTCCAGTCAGTAATGGATGGAAATATCATGCCTTTTATTAATGCTTATCTAAAAGAAAATCAAGTAAAGCCTAACTAAAGACAGATGAACTGTAACATATGAGGAGGAAGACGTATGGGTACGAAGGTTATTGCTGATAGTACCAGCTATATGGGAAAGCAGCTCCTTGAAAAATACAATATAAGTCAAGTATCTCTAAGTGTTGATTTTGGAGATGAAAGCTATAAGGAAACAGAAATTTCAAATGAGGATTTTTACACTCTTATGGATAAAAAAGGAATACCTAAATCATCACAGCCACCTATAGGAGAATTAGTAAAGGCTTTCTATGATATAGTTTCTATTGGAGACAGCGCAGTGGGAGTTTTTCTTTCATCGGATATGAGTGGAACCTACCAAAGTGCACTTATGGCAAAAAATATGGTATTAGAAAAGCTTCCTGATGCAGAAATAGAGGTAGTAGATTCAAAATCAAACTGTATGCAGCTGGGATTTGCAGTGCTAGCTGTGGCAAAGGCAGCTATAGAGGGGCTTTCTTTAGATAAAATATTAGAAAAAGCTAAAGACAATATAGACAGAAGCAGATTTTTGTTCATCCCTGATAATCTAGTATATTTAGAAAAAGGTGGAAGGATAGGAAGAGCTGGAGCTATGCTTGGCAACCTTCTTAAAATCATTCCAATCTTAACTGTAGAAGATGGAATAACTAGCATATACAAAAAGGTGAGGACAAAACAAAAAGCCTTAAGCCAGATGATTGAAAAAATCCTTGAGGATGCCCAAAATTTTGGGGGACTTGAAGATTTGGTCGTTCATCATATAAACTGTATAGATGAAGCAAAGCTAGTAGCAGAAAAGTTAAAGGAAATTCTTCCTATTAAAACCGTAGCTATTCACGATATAGGGCCAGTTATAGGGCTTCATGTGGGTCCAGGAGCTATAGGGATAGCCTATTATACAAAAGAAAAAATGAGATAAAACAAAAAGCCATTTATAGGTAGGAGAGTCCTCTTATAGATGGCTTAACTTATATAATTCTATAAATAGATGTGAAGTTAATAATATGGTTTAAAATAATTTATTTATGCATTTTGATATTCTAAATTTATAAAAATAAGTTTATTTTTTAGAATGGTTACATCATAATATCTAATAGCATTCCTCTGATATCGTCGATTTTTTTAAGGACTCCCATATGGTCTATCTGACCATTTATAAATTCTTTAGTTAGAGTATCGAGCTCTCTATCTACAGTTTTTACTATGGAGTAATTTCTATGGCGACCTCTTCTATCCAAAAAATTCTGATTTTGAAATTGATGAGAATTTTGGGTTGTAACATTTAGAAACTCTTTTACGAGTTTTTTATATTCCAATATATCCTTTAAATACATTTTTTCTCCGATTTTATCAGCTTGATCAGTGATTTTTCCAAATATATTTTCAAGCTCTTCTTTTACATTTTCAGATTTTATCTTCTCAAATTTATCTAAAAAAGCAGACCTAGATGCCTCTTTGAGAGCTGATTTACCGTCTAGTTTTATATTAGTAGCTAGGGGAAGCTGTTGTATACCCTTTATTCCTACTCCATTAGTTCCTTGCATAGTATCCTCCTAGTTTAAAAAATACCTCACATAACATTCGTAAATATTTATCGGCACTTTAAAGAATATTCTTTAATAGATTTATAATCAATAGTCCAATATGCCTATCATAGGACAAAGGTTGATATCAAGAGATTTGAAAGAGTTTCCGATAAAGATAGTGTGGATTTATTCAAAACAAAAGAAGGTGATAGCTAGTGATTCAGGGATACTCGTCAACGGGCAATATCTCATCAAAAAATATAAGTGAAGCATATATGAGCTTGCCATCTAACAGGGTCATTGAGGGCCAAGTGGTTTCCAAGGATGGAAAGAATTTAAGAATAGAAGATAAAAATGGAACAGTAATGGATTTAGTTCTTAAGAAAGAAGTAGAAATTTCTAAAGGACAGTTACTGGAAATTAAAAGAAGAGATATAGAATCTCTAAAAGTAGTAAGCGAGGATAAAATTACAGAAGAAAAAGAAGAAGAAGTTACTGACGAAGCTAAGCTAAAGGATTTAGGACTAAAGACAACTGACGAAAATAAAGATGCAATAAAAAACTTAAAAAGATTTGAAATCCCTATAACCAAAGAAAATATTGAAAGATATGTGGCCGTAAAAAAAACTATGGAAAATCTTAGAGCAAATCTTACTCTAGATGCTATAGCGAAACTTCAGGGCGCAGGATATGACTTAGACAATATGTCTGTATGGGAAATAGAATCAGCTATGAATGATATATCTAAAAATGATACTACATCATTAGAAACTGAAGTGTTCAAGGCATATATGTCGAAAGATATGTCTTATGATGAAGCTAGAAAACTAGCTAAAGAGATTTATGGTGTAGATATGGGCAAGGATGTTCTAGATTCAATTAGAGCTTTGTCAAAAATAGGCATTGAGATAAATAAATCGAATATTGATAATATACACGATGTATTTTCAAAGCTCCACAATATTAAAGATATTGATAATAAGACTTTGATTGATGCGATTAAATTAAATGAAGATGTAAGTATAGATGTGCTTTACAAACTTAAAAACTATATTCAAAGCTCATCAATTGCATCAGCTTCTTCAAATAGTGTGGCTTACGGGGCATCTTCAGTGAGACCTCTAAGCGAAAATGATTTAAGTAATATGGAAAATGAAATAAGGAGATTTATAAAGGATATAGGGCTTAGAGATCGGA